>CALWDN010000001.1 GCA_944376685.1 uncultured Mediterraneibacter sp.
GGGAGACGACTACACCAGACTGTCGGGAAGCAGCAGCGTCACGGTTGAATATTACAGACATACCGGGCGGATCGTAAGGTATCTATAGCGTGCGAGCAGTGTCCGGAACATCCCGGACTATCTGAGGAACTGTAGTCTGGAGAGCGGAAGGAGAAGAAGATGGATATTGTAAATAAAGACGACTCAGTTCCTGCGATATGTTTTAATGATCCGGACGATCCTGAGCATGCTGTTGTTGTATTCAGGGGAACAAGCGGAAAGGATGAATGGATAGACAATGCGATCGGGCTCGGAGTCTCCGATACGGAACGCCAGAAAGCTGCTCTGGATTATATTGAAAATGGTCAGTGGCTTAAATCTATTCGATTTAAGCTACCGATTATTGAAAATGATTTAAGTATTGGTTTGGACAATGGTAATCAAGTCGAGACTGTGTGCCTCTTGAGCAACCGAAAACTGGATACGAAAGTCAGGATCGATGTGGATCTGGAAGATTACTATCGTATCAAGGATGCTAAGAAGAATCAGAACTAAAAATAGAACACCGAACAGAAAGCGACTAGCTGCTGATGCGTAAAAGCATTGGCAGCTTTTTTCTTTGTCTGAAATCGCTGAAGGGAGGTGGAGCCGGTGATTTGACCTGTAGAAGTGAAGAAGAGTATCAATGGATAATCAATGACAATCACGAAATGGAGGCAATCTATGGCAAAGAGAAGAAGTATTATGGTTTATGGGCAGAGCGGCTATAAATATCAGGAGACGCCGACGATCATGCTGAAGGGAATGTGGCTGAAAGAGCTGGGGTTTGAAATTGGAGATTACATCTCCGTTGTCTGTGAGGACGGGAAACTGATCATTATTCCGGATACAGAAAGAGCAGAACTGGAGAAGGCCGAAGTCGAAATCATGGGAAATGAGAGAAAGGCAATGAAGAAGAGGGTAAAAGAAAGAAGAAGAGAGTTACTTGAGCGTCGGGTGGCTGAGAGTCAGATTGAGTACGGTACCCGTACAGAAGAATAGGAGGCAAATATGGGAAAAATCATTTTGATTGGAGCTACGAAAGGCGGAGTGGGCAAGACGGTGAGCACGTACAATCTGGCATATTCTCTTGCAAGCATGGGGAAAAAGGTTCTGGCTGTTGATTTTGACAGCCAGGCCAACCTGACCACCTGTTTTGGCGTTGAAGATACGTGGGCGATTTCGACTACGATCGGGCATCTGATGATGCTGCAGCTTGACGATGAAGAGCTTCCGGATCTGAAAGAGTACATTATGAGTCGGGATGGAGTGGACTTTATTCCTTCGTCAATGGTTTTGTCTGCGGTTGATTGCCTGAAAATGAAACACAGATTTTTGCTTCTAAATATAAATTATATCTACCAAGTGAAGGGGAATTACTACGAGAATTAAATCAGGAATATCAAGCATTAGAAGATAGTAAGATAGAGGAAGAAAGCGTCGGTGATATGAAAGAAAAATAAATTTTGCATCAGTGTGGTGCAAAATTGATAAAATAATTATTTTGTGGGAAAGGGGGTGCACGAACAGTATTCATACTGTATAAATATTGCCGGTATTTCCGTAATTTTGTGGGGATATGTTTTGATTTGGTATTCACGACGAGACGGTAGTAGTTTTATCCTATAAATCCCAAGACAGTGTTATTAATGTAAAGGTAGAATTTTGAGAAGGCGATGATAAGATATCGCTGGATGTGATCACGGAGACGTTTAAGTCTTTGGATGTATATCCCGGTTGTATTAGGAATTATAATCCGGATTTTAACCCCCTCGAATTCGAGGGGGTTAGAAAACAGGCTGGTGCGAATGCTTTTACAATGTCACTTAAGAAATGGATTGAAGCGACAGATGCTGCCATGTCTTTTGCGACTTGGATTTCTCCAGAGTTCCAGTTATACATTATGAAAGACTAGTATCCTTAATGCAAAAAGAATGAGACGATCCAGCCCTGCTGCATCGTCGGTTGATGATGCAGCCGACAAAAAGGAAAGCCCCTCGCACGGAGGGGCTTGTCGTGGTAGTTAGGGCTGCTTATTCGTCCCTGATGCGGGCGGGCTTTTCTTTCGCTTCCAACTCTTCGAGGACGTAGGCGACGCACTCGCGTATGGCGCGCAGGGTGTCGCAGTCGATGCTCTCGGTCAGCAGGTCGGAGTCCAGCACCACCTCGCCCATAGGGTTCACGAACCGCCAGTCCATCACGTTGTCAATGCGCTTCAAAACCATGCGGAGCACCTGTGCCCGCCATTTCGTCTCTTCTCTTTCGTCATGCCGCTCTTTTTCTTCTTTGTTCATTTGCAGCACCTCCTTTCGCATCGTCTCTCCGATGCCGAAGGCATGCTTTTCGCGCGCAGCAGGACGCTCCTCTTTCGAGGGGCGTCCTGCTGCGAAAGTATCCGGTATTACTGCTTATGTGACAGTACCCATTGCCTGGCTTTATCCGCTTAATCCACCTCGATTCCCTCGGTGTCGACAGTGTCCCACGTAAATTCCGTCGTCACATCCTCAACTACGGTGGCGAGTCCCTGATAGCCTCCGAACGTAGTATCGTAGACGATCGAGGTGGTCGAGTAGATTGGTGAGGAGAGCTCAACAGTCTCCTCGGAGTCCGTGAGAATCTGCTCCACGCCCGCCGTTTCGTAGGGCTCCTGCCCGAGGTTCATAATGTCTAGGTCGTCAAGCCCGAACTCGTCTGTCGGGACGTAGAAGTTCAGGAACCTGTAACCGAAAGTGAGTTCCTCCGACGCGGCGCTGTTACCTGAACTGTCCGTGGTTACCTTGAGCGTATAGGGTTTCGGCTGCGGCTCCTGGTACCCCGTTGCTTCGTTTGCCTCCTGTCCTTCTTCAGCGGTGGCAATCATTCCCTGCAGGTTGGAAAGCGCTGTGTCGTAAGTGGAAGCAATGTAGACCAGATCATCTCCCAAATCTTCGGGAGATGCCCCTTCGAGAAGCGTATCATAGGTCCCCGCGCTGCGTTCTTCGTCCAGCGTGGAATAGGCGTCTCTCCACCCCTGGAGTGTCTCCGATGTTCTGTCGATTGCTGACTGTTTGGCGGCGTTGAAGACGGCCTTGTCCTGCTGCTTGGCGAAGTCGATTATCTCCTCGTCGGAAAGCCCATTCAGGTCGGCGAAGGTCGCGCCGTCGCACTGGTACGCCGTCACGTTGCCGTTGCCGTCGAACGCGAGGATGCGCTCGACGGCAACATCCTTGCCAATCTGGTCGTCGTCGTAAACCATCCAAACGCTTTCCTGGCCGAATGCGTCCGATGCCGCTGTGGGTTCTGTCGTTGCTGGTGCGTCTTGTGTGCTGCCCGGCCTGCGGATAACGCCGCAGCCGGCAAGGGAGACCGCGAGCAGGCATGCCGCCGCGAGCGCGGCAGCGGATTTTGCTTTCTGTTTCATATTGATACCTCCGTGTTTGTGAATAGTCGTCTCCCCTCCCGTCGCATCCGGCAGGGTGCGGCTTCATAGATGTGCATAATAATACAGAAGGAGTGGAAACATAAAGTGTATGAGCGGAAAACCGCTCATACAGTATATTCAATTATACACAAATCATCCATACAATTCAAGTAACAGATGAATTGTATAGGCGGTGAAAAGATGAGGTACTATGAAATTGGGCAGCGTATACGCCATTATCGCAAGGCGTGCGGTCTGTCCCAGGAGGTGCTTGCGGAGAAGGTTGGCATTTCCGCCACACACATGAGCCACATAGAAACGGGGAGCACGAAGCTGAGCCTCCCGGTGATGGTGAGGCTTTCCGAGGCTCTGGGCGTGCAGATTGACGCCCTGCTGCATGATTCGCCCCGCTTCAGCAGGGACGCGCTCTCGGAGCGTGTCAGGCGGGTGCTCGACTCCTGTACGGAGGAGCAGCTGAGCGTGATGGCGGAGACCGTGGAAGCGCTCAAGGCCTCCATGGACAAGCATATGGGGTGAGCGCGATGGCCCGTATCGAAGGATTCTGAAAGTCCGGCACGATAAGATGTCGGGCTTTCTGCTTTCTCGAGGTTGTCTCCTTTGTCTTAAAATTATATAATTATATAAATGAGTAATTTTTGGAGGAGGCACTATGGCCAAACAAACTAAGACGACAGGAGCAGCGCCGGAGCGCGGGATTACGATTGCCTCGATAATTCACGAGTGGATTGAGGAGTACAGTGGTACAGAGGAGACGCACACGTCCAGATAGGAGGCAATCCATGAAAAAGGTATTGATATTGGAATCTATTCTACGAATTTTGAAAGAGAATTTATTTCATTAACGGATATTGCAAAATATAGAAATGAAGATGATCCAAGATTTGCGATTCAAAACTGGATGCGCAATCGAACACAATAGAATTTTTAAGTGTTTGGGAAGAACTGCATAATCCAGATTTTAACCGTGTGCAATTCGAGGCGGTTAAAAATGAGGCTGGATTAAATCGATTTGATACCGCCAGAATTAACACCCGCACAGGTAGCGTATACCTATGCAAATGAAGCGGATATGCTGAAGGTTGTCTTGTTTGGAAAGACGGCGAAGCAATGGAAAGATGAAAATGCAACTCAAATTAAGTATGATGTCACGGGTTGACCGGTAAGGTGTGAAAAGTGCAGTATTTCCTGTGCTTTTGGCAATTTTGCATTAGAGGAGATGACAATGTCGGAAAGTCAAAATATAGAATATAAGGAATCCTGGCGGGATGAATACTTGAAGTGGGTGTATGGTTTTGCCAATGCCCAAGGCGGTACGATCTACATCGGAATTGATGATACCGGGAATGTGGTTGGCGTGCAGAACGTGAAGAAGCTGCTGGAGGATATTCCGAATAAGATTCAGTCAAGACTTGGTATCGTTGTGGATGTGAATAAGCTGACAAAAGATGAGAAAGACTATTTGGAGATAAAGGTTAAACCAAGTATATTTCCCATCAGTTATCATGGTGAATTCCATTACCGGAGTGGTGCAACAAAGCAGCAGCTGACGGGAATTGCATTGTCGGAGTTCATTATGCAGAAGACAGGTTTCCGCTGGGAAGATGTTACAGTTGATCATATCAAGGTAGAAGATCTGGATGATGAGAGTTTTAAGATTTTCAGGAGAGAGGCGCTTCGCAGCAAGAGGATGAATGAGGCAGAGCTTAATATTTCAAACGAGGAACTTCTGTCCAAGTTAAAACTTCTATCAAATGGGAAGCTTGGTGAACATGGAACTGTAGAGTATCACGATGACCTTGAAGGGTCACTTATATCTACGGCAGATAAGATTGTAGATCTGATATATCTTAAATGTTTGAAGGCAAAAATCACATATGAGCACGATCGGCGTGTAGAGACATACCCATATACAAGAAACGACATCCGCGAAGCGATTTACAACGCCACGACAGGACGTCGGAAAGGATGTCGGTTTAGAAGTCGGTTTGGCGGAAATGATTATAGCGCTGATTTCAGAAAAATCGGATGTGACAATGGCTGAGATGGCAGAAAGGCTGGGAGTTACAACCAGGACTATAGAACGGCAGATGAAAAAACTGCGTGAGTCCGAACGTGTTTTACGCGTCGGTGGAAAGAGATACGGGCACTGGGAAGTAAAAGACGCTGGAGATGGTAAATTTAAATGATTTACCAAGAAACTTCAGTTGTTCGGAAATTCCGAACAACCGCTGCTAACGGGAAAAACTATAATACAATTAGAGGTTTTATATATGGAATCAAGGATCAACGGACATACAAGATTATTCGCCCTGATCGGTTCTCCGGTCGGGCATTCGGGCTCGCCCGCCATGCACAATTACAGTTTCGCGCGGCGGGGGATCGACGCGGCTTATCTGGCCTTTGACGTGCCGGAGGAGCGGACGGCGGATGCGGTCGAAGCGCTCCGTACGCTGCATGCAGGGGGATTTAATGTAACCATGCCGTGCAAGACGCAGACAGCCCGGCTGGTGGACCGGCTTTCGCCGGCGGCGGAGCTGATCGGCGCCTGCAATACGGTCGTTATGGAAGAGGACGGCACGCTGACCGGCCATAATACGGACGGGATCGGGTTTGTGAGAAATCTGAAGGAGCACGGCGTGGAAGTCAAAGGGCAGAGGATCGTGATCCTCGGCACAGGCGGCGCGGCCACGGCCATCACCGTGCAGGCGGCGCTGGACGGTGCGGCACAGATCGCCATCTTCAACCGCAGGGGCGGTTCCTATTCTAACGGAGAGAAGACGGTGGAGAAGATCCGCCGGGCAGTGCCGGACATTTCCAGGGTGTATATCGAGGATATCCATAACCGGGACGCGCTGAGAGCGGCCATAGCCGGAAGCGATCTGCTGGTCAACGCCACCAGCCTGGGCATGTGCCCGATGGAGGATCGGACGCCGGTTCCGGCTGAATATCTGCATCCGGGGCTTGCCGTGGCGGATGTGGTCTATAATCCCCGTGAGACGCGCCTGCTCCGGGAGGCAAAAGAAGCCGGATGCCGGGCGGCGGTCGACGGGACCGGCATGCTGCTCTGGCAGGGCGCGGAAGCGTTCCGGCTGTTCACCGGACAGGAGATGCCGGCGGAAGAGGTGCGGGAGCGGTTTTTCGCAGAGTAAGGATCCGCGGGATCCGCGGGGCGCGGATCAGATAAAAAACAGACCCGACAACTGGGTCAGGTCTGCATCATATATTTTTCAATTACGCGGAGTACGCCGTCTTCATCATTGGAAGCAGTGATGAAGTCGGCGGCTTTTTTTACAACAGGCTGTGCGTTTGCCATGGCGACGCCCAGTCCCGCGTACTCGATCATGGAGATATCGTTGTAACTGTCTCCGCAGCAGATCAGGTTCTCCGAAGTCAATCCCATTGTCTCCAGCAGGAAATCAAGGGCGGCTGCCTTGTCCACGTTCAGCGGCATGATCTCCAGATAGAAGGGCTCGGAGAAGTAGATGCTGAGCCGTCCTTTGTACGCTTCCTGGAGCGGGCCGGCTACGGTCTGCAGGAGCGAGGGCTCTCCGGAGACGATCATTTTATTTACGGGGAAATCCAGCGCAGAGGGGAAGTCGTCCACGGGGACGACGTCGATCCTGCAGTTGCGGGCCTCCACCAGATTGAAATCATTGTCCTGTATGCCGGAGAGGATCTCGGTGTCCGTGTAGGAGATGAGGTCCAGGCCGGGGATCGTTTTTACATATTCCCAGATCGGGCGGATGACTTCCGGCGGCAGCGTCTGGTTGCGGATGACCGCTCCGTCCGAACAGCGGGTGATCCGCGCGCCGTTAAAGGAGAGGGTGTATCCGCCGTAGCGCGGAAGCTCCAGCTCTTCGGCGAGATAGACCACGCCGTTAATGGGACGGCCGCTTGCCAGGACCACGGTTTTGCCGTTTTTCTGGAGTTCGATGAGGCCCCGGCGCGTCGGCTCTGTGATCACTTTCTGCGAGTTGGTCAGTGTTCCGTCCAGATCCAGTGCGATTACTTCATATGCCATAATCTGTCCCCGCTTTTATTCCTGTGTCAGCCGGTCCACGATCTCCGGGAATTCCATTCCGTGGGACGCCTTTACGAGAACCGTGTCGCCTGATTTCAGTATGTTGTGCATGTCTTTAAAAAATTCCGGTTTCGAGCCGTAGTGGCGGATGACCATATCACGGCCTTCTGCCTTACATGTGTCCTGCGCGCCCCGGGCGGTCTGTGCGCTTAAGTCCCCGATGCAGACCAGGACGTTTATTCCGGCCCGGGCCGCATGGACGCCGGTCTCATAGTGCATTTCTTTTTCCTTTGCGCCCAGTTCGAACATATCGCCCAGGATGGCGGCGGTGCGGGTGTCTGCGCAGGCCAGCACATCGAGAGATGACTTCATGGATGCCGGGTTGGCGTTATAGCAGTCGTCGATGACCGTATAGCGGGCGCCCTCAATCAGGTTGTTGCGTCCGGCGATCGGTACATTGGCCTCGATGCCCCGTGCGATCTCTTCGTCGGTCATTCCAAGCGCACAGCCGACGGCCGTGCCGGCAAGGGCGTTCCAGACCATGTGGCTGCCCGGGATGGAGATGTGCGCGGAGAATGAGGAGGACGGGGTGACGAATACCGCGTCTGTTCCCTTAAGTCCCCGGTTTTCGATCTGCTCCGCGTGATAAGGCAGGGAAGGATCCAGGCCGAAATATACCGGAGCGATGCCGTTTGACGGGGTGAAGCCGCGGAGTTTGTCATCATCGCCGTTGAGGATGATGGTCCCTTCCGGGTTCATATAGCCGAACATTTCGGTTTTTGCCTTCAGGATGCCGTCGCGGGATCCCAGGTTCTCCATATGTGCGACCCCGATATTGGTGATCACGCAGATGTCCGGGCGGGCGACTTTCGCAAGCCTTGTCATTTCACCGAAGTTGCTGATGCCCATCTCAAGAACGGCCACCTCGTGTTCTTCACGGATATTGAAGACGGTGAGCGGGAGGCCGATCTCATTATTGAAATTGCCCTCGGTCTTGAGGACATTGTATTTCTGTGAAAGCACGGAGGCGATCATTTCCTTTGTGCTTGTCTTTCCGACGCTGCCGGAGATGCCCACCACTTTAATATCGAGAGAGCGGCGGTAGTGCTCTGCAATGTCTTTGAGCGCCTGCTGGCAGGACTCCACGCGGATGTACGGATAGTCCGCATCACCCAGGTCCTGTTCGGACACGGCGCAGAGAGCTCCGGCCTCCATGACCTTCGGGATAAATGTATGGCCGTCCACGCGGGCGCCTCTGATCGCGACAAACAGGCTGTCTTTCCCGGCTTTCCGGCTGTCGATCACGACATCTGATACTTCTTTGTCTGCTTTTGACGGATCTCCGTGGTAAATGCCCTTGCAGGCGGCAGCGATCTCGTGCAGTGACATATGCTTCATATGTATAAGTCCTTTCCTATTTTCCGTACCGCGCTTCTATGGATTTGCGGATGATCATCTCACAGAGGTCTCCGTATTCGATCCCTACAGCCTTCGCTTCTTTCGGCAGCAGGCTGGCGGCGGTCATGCCCGGGAGTGTATTCATCTCCAGGCAGTACAGGTTCCCCTCATCATCCAGCAGGAAATCGGCGCGGCTGTATACATTCAGCTTCAGTGCGCGGAACGCTTTTACCGTGAGGTCCATCATGCGCTGGGCGGTCTCTTCCGGGATGTCTGCAGGGCAGATCTCCTGTGTGGCGCCGTCCTGGTATTTATTGGCGTAGTCGAAGAAGCCGCTCTTTGGAATGATCTCGATGGGCGGGAGCGCCTGCCCGTCGATAACGCCGCAGGCGAATTCGCGGCCTTTGATGCAGACTTCCACGACAGCCTCTTCTTCGTATTTAAATGAATTCTCCAGTGCGGCGGTGTATTCTTCCTCGGTATTGGCGATGTAAACACCGATGCTGGAACCGCCGCAGCATGGTTTTACGACAACCGGAAGGGTAAGCCCTGTGGATGCGAAAGAACGGTCGGCCGTGTCCCGGTGCAGGCAGACGCCTCTGGGCGTGTCCACGCCGGCTTCAAGGAAAATGGCTTTCGTAAGCCCCTTGTCCATGGCGACCGCGCAGCCGAGGGAATCGGGACCGGTGTAACGGATGCCGAGCAGGTCGAATGCGGCCTGCAGCTTGCCGTTCTCGCCCTCGCCGCCGTGAAGGCCGATGAATGTAATGTCCGCCATGCGGCACAGGGTGATCACATTCGGGCCGAAGAAGCAGCCGGACTGATCCGGGCGGGAAGCTTTGACCGCTTCCAGGTCCGGCTCCGCCTCGCTTATATTTCCGGCGATCTCCAGGCCGTGTCCCGGCATGGTGAATACATCTTCCAGATTTTCCGGCGGATTCTCCAGTCCGAAAAATACATCCAGCAGGAACGCGTCATGCCCTTTCTCGAGCAGAGTCCTGCAGATCCCTGCGGCGGAGGCAAGCGATACATCGCGCTCCGTGCTTAATCCTCCGGCCAGTACGATAATCTTCATAATTGGTTAAACTCCTTTACAGTCTGTAAATATAGTCCGCCAGCAGGTCAGATGCTGACGTTGTTAAGAAGCTCTGCTTTCGTGTCGTAGAGTTTCTTTGAAAGGTCCACATAGACCTTGTGCGGGTTGAAGAGACGCTTCGTCTCATCCCACAGCGTATCCTTTTCCTGACGGCAGAATGCCGCGATCTCTTTGACGGACGGAGAGGTGTACTTGCATTCTCCGCGCTGGAAGACCGGTACGAGCAGCTCTTTCATCGTGTAAGTGCCGCCCTCGAGACGGGTCTTCTTCCATGTGGCGTTCGGGTCGAAGAGCAGGAGGTCTTCGGATGTGTCGAACGCCTCGCCGACGAAGCAGATCAGGTCCGCGCGCATCTTGCCGGTCTCTTTGTCATAGATCCGGTAGATCGTCTTGTTCCCGGGGTTGGTGATCTTCTCAACATTTTCCGAGATCTTGATCTTCGGTACGAACTCGCCCTGCTCATTCTGGATGGCGGCAAGCTTATAAACACCGCCGAAGGACGGACAGTCCTTGGAAGTGATCAGGTTGGTGCCGACGCCCCAGGAAGTGATCGCAGCCCCCTGAAGCTTCAGGTCGTTGATCAGGAATTCGTCCAGGTCATTGGACGCGGCGATGACCGCATCTGTGAAGCCGGCTTCGTCCAGCATCTTCCGGGCTTTTTTGGACAGGTATGCCAGGTCTCCCGAATCCAGGCGGATGCCGTAGCTCTTCGGATGGATGCCTGCATCGCGCATTTCCTTAAATACGCGGATGGCATTGGGGACGCCGGACTTCAGTGTGTCATAGGTGTCGACGAGCAGGGTGCACGCATCCGGGTAGAGACGGGCGTATTCCTTAAACGCAGTGTATTCATCTTTAAAACTCATGATCCAGCTGTGGGCATGGGTTCCCAGGACCGGTACGTCGAACATTTCCCCGGCCAGGACGTTGGATGTGCCGACGCATCCGCCGATGACGGCCGCGCGCGCGCCGTAAAGCCCCGCGTCCGGGCCCTGCGCCCGGCGAAGGCCGAACTCCATGACGCCGTTCCCCCTCGCGGCGTGGACCACGCGGGAGGCCTTGGTGGCGATCAGGCACTGATGGTTGATGATCGTCAGGATGGCCGTCTCCACGAGTTGCGCCTCCATGATCGGCGCAATGACCTTGATCAGCGGCTCTCTCGGGAAGATCACGGTTCCTTCCGGGATCGCGTAGATATCGCCGCTGAAATGGAAGCCGCTTAAGTAATGAAGAAAGTCCTCGCTGAAAATGCCAAGTCCCCTCAGATAATCCACATCATCATAGGAGAAGTTCAGGTTCTTGATATAGTCAATGACCTGCTCAAGGCCGGCCATGATCGAATAGCCGCCTTTGTTGGGGTTCTCACGGAAGAACATGTCAAAGATAACGGTCTCGTTTTCCTGTGTTTCAAAGTAGCCCTGCATCATCGTGAGTTCATACAGATCGGTAAGCAGAGTAAGGTTCTGTGCACTCATAGTTTTACCCTCTTTTCGCTGAAAAAGCGTCCGGAAGACGCCGCTTTGTGATTTTCTTTACGATTATAGCACAATCGTGCGGAATCTTCTACATAATATGCCGCTGCGGCAGCAATTTGTCAGATGTGCAGAATAAACGATTTTTAACCAGATTTTACTTGTTTAATTCGGCAAAGTGCATTATAATAAACATGTGTTTTTGTCGAATTTTCTATGAATTTGCGGCACCAGCATTTACAGCTATACGGAGGCGGGGAATGATCATGAAAAAAATAATTTCAAAAATCCTGCTTGCACTGCTTCTCTTTGCGGCAGCGGCGCCGGCAATGCCGGATGCGCGTGCGGCAGAAGTGGAGGCTGGCGGTGCAAGGGCGATCTATGTTGTGTTTGACAATTCCGGTAGTATGTACGGACCGGGAAATATGGCATGGTCCCAGGCAACATATGCAATGGAAGTATTCGCAGCCATGATGAATTATGACAATGGCGACCAGATGAAGATATTTCCGCTGCACAATGTGACTACGCAGGGGACGGGCGGGACAGACACGACTTCGTCAATCTCGGTCGCATCGATCAACGACATTACCCAGATCCACAATATGTATACGCCGCAGCCGCTTGGAACGCCTTATACACAGGTCAATACCGCGGCGAATGAACTGGCGGCCCTTCTGGACAGCGGCGCTGCGGAAGAGGGGTGGCTGGTCATCCTGACGGACGGCGACTTTGACAGCGACCTGCCGGCAACTGACCTCCAGACAGACCTGGAGCAGAAAGCGCAGGCGCGTGAAAATATGTATGTCCAGTATCTGGCGGTGGGGACCGACATATCCAGCATCCCGAACGCAGACGAAACGATCGGGCTCTATTCGCAGAAGGTAGAGAGCAGCTCCCAGGTGATCAATGAACTGGCAGTGATCAGCAACCGCATATTTGAGCGGAATGAATATCCGGGGTATAAGGAAGACGGAACTTTGTCTTTCGACATCCCGCTGAGCAGGCTGATCGTATTTGCCCAGGGCAGCAATGTAAGCATCAACAGTATGAAAAATAAAGAGGGCGGAGAGATAACCCTCGAGAGCAGCTATGAGGTCTCGTGCAGCAGTACGGACGGCGGCGGGCTTACGAGTTATGTGACCGAGACGCCGACAAAGGATACTTCCCTGAAGGGGCAGGTCGCGGTATTCGCCGATGCATCTGCGATCAAGGAGGGGGATTACACCCTCGATATAACAGGGGCGGATTCGATACAGGTTTATTATGAGCCGGATGTAAAGTTCGGAGTGGCGCTGTACAGGGGAGATGAAAAGCTGGACGGCGAGATGATCCAGGGAGGCGCCATGGAAGCCCGGGTCGGGTTTGTGAACCGGCTCACCGGTGAGTTCATCGAGAATACATCCCTTCTCGGGGAACCGGAATATAAGCTGACTGTAAACGGTGAAGAGTACGGGCTGAGCGGAGGCACGGGCGCTTATCAGTCGGTGGAGATCATGGCGGACAGCGACGCGCTCGACATTTCTGCGGATGTAAGCTATCTGAATGATTATACGGATCATGTCGATCTGTCATTCCAGGTATGCAATCTTGAAATGAATATCGATGCGCCGGCAACAGCGGCCCTGAAGTCGCTCGGCGACGGGAAGATGACGGTCACGGTGTCCAGGAACGGAACGCCGCTGACGGAAGAACAGTGGCAGAACGCGGCGGTGGATGTCATGAGCCGTGACAGTGAAGGAAATGATTTCGCGGTTGAATGGGACGTCCAGCCCGGAGACGAAGTGTCTACATGGGTCATTACCCCGGGGTACAAAGACGGGGATATGTTCTCGACCGGTACGGGGCCGGCGGATATAACGGTCAGCGTATCCACAGACATCGAGGGCGATCCGTACGGCACGAGCCAGAATCTGTCCATGGAGATCAAAGATGACAGGAACCCGCTTGATTATCTGAAGGAATACTGGCTTCAGATTACCATAAGCCTGGCGGTGCTGATACTGATACTGGGATATGTGCCGCCGTTCAAGCACCGGTTCTCACGCAGGATGAGGAGGCGTCCGAGCATTGACTGCACGGCGGAAAAGATCGGCATCCGGGATATGGTCGTAAAAGGCAAATTCGAAAAAGATAAATGGACGATCTTCTGTCCGTACAAATCAGAGACGGGAAGCCTTACTTTTGCCCCGGCCCCGGCGAAAAAGACAGCCAGGCTGAAAGCGGTGAAGGGCGGCAGGATGGCGATCCTGAATACAGCAGCGTTCCGGGGGAAAGAAGAGATCACCTTTAACGGCATGTCGATCCCGGAGACGTATAAAGGGCACTATGAGATTTCTGCAAGCACCTATATCGCGGTGTCCACGCCGGAATTTACATATACATGCGTCCCGAATGTGAAGAAATGAGAGCGTAAAGAAAAATCCATATAAAAACACAATGAGGAGGTAGAGCAAATGATTGCACCAACATTATTAGTCGGCCTTGGAGGAACCGGGTCAAAGATCGTATGCCGCGTATCAAAAATGGTCACAGAGGAGCAGCGCAAACATATCGGATTCGCCGTTTTTGACACAGACATCAACGAACTGCGGGAGATCCGCGAGCAGAATCCGTTTATCAAGACGATCCAGACGTCTACAAACCTGACCGTGGGCGAATACCTGAACATTGACACCCATGCAAGGGACACCTGGTTCCCGGTAAATGGGATCCTCAACAGTAAATCCCTGACAGAGGGCGCGGGCCAGGTGAGGGCGATCTCCAGGCTTGCCCTTGACACGGCGATCCGCGCGGGGAATATGGAGCCGCTGCACAATGCGATCGAAGACCTGTACAAACTGGAGGGCGATTCCAGCGAGCAGGCGCTCCGCGTCGTAATCGTGAGCTCTCTTGCCGGCGGTACCGGCTCCGGGCTGATCCTTCCGGTCGCCCTGTACCTGAAGAATTATCTGGCTACAAAGTTCCAGGCAAGCGCGAACATTACCAGGGGATTCTTCATCCTGCCGGAAGTATTTTATGAGGTGATCAGGGGGCAGACTGAGCGCAACAACCTCAGATGCAACGCCTATGCGGCATTGAGGGAGCTTGATGCATTTCTTATGAAAGGCGACAGGACGCTTTCCGATAAATACGAAAAGACGGTTAAAGTCGAATTCCCGAGAGTCGGCTCAAATGATGTGGAAGAATATGACGTGAGGCCATATGATTTCTGCTTCCTTTTCGACGCGCAGAATACGGCCGGAAAGAAGCTCAACAGCTTCAACCAGTATCTTGACCATGCGGCAAACTGCATCTATTCACAGTCCATCGGGCCGATGAACAAGAGGAGCAACTCTTCGGAGGATAATACGATCCGTGAACTCTGCGCGCAGCGCGGGCGCAACCGTTATGCGGGTGCAGGTTCCGCCATGCTGATCTATCCGAATGAGGATGTGAAGGAATATATCGCGCTGAACTGGGCGAAGGAGTGTGTGTCCAAGCAGTGGCTCGTGTTTGATGATATGTACAGGGAAAAATGTGTCGCCAACGCGGAGATGCGCGCCCAGGGCTTCCACGTGCAGGATGTAAACGCCTCCATGGATTACATTGAATCGATCAACCAGATGGCCAAGCAGAAAGACCCGTTTGCGAAAGCGATCGAGGAGGCCTGCACGATCTATGATGAGGGCGGGTTCAAGAAAATAGGCGACAAGTGGACGGAATACGTTGACAAGCTTAAAAAGTTCATCAAAGAGAGCACGATGAACGGACAGATGGATCTGGATTCGCAGAAAAAAGAAGCGGTCAGCATGGTGAATAATGTTGAGGTCGGCAAGAAAGAAACTGCGGAAGAACTCCAGAGTGCGTTCGCGGAGATGGAAAAATATAAAGACATGGTCGTAAAACGCAGCGAGGATACCGGAAGGACGATCGCCTATGCGGTATTTAAGGCAAAGAATGACTCTGCCACCAAGGACAGGCTGCCGCACCAGCTGGAGACATATTTGCGCGACCAGAACGACGCGTTTATCCATCCGAATGCCGTCCGGTATTTCCTCTATCAGGTGCTGGAGCTCCTGAAACAGGAAAAAGTGCTTGTTGACAAGGAAAACAAGAAGAAAGAAAAGTTCTTTGAGGAAGAATTTGTCAAGAATTTTGACGACGACAAGACGACAGATGTTGTCGAGACCGTAGACCAGCTTGCAGACAGGAAGATCGACAGAAAGAAACAGCAGGACCTGAAAGACCAGTTCAGGAATTACATCAACCAGGTAGACCAGTACCGCACCAGCAGCGTGCTTGCGGAAGTATACCGGGAAGGCATTGATTACGTTACGAACCTCTGCAGTGCGTTTGAGACGTTTTACGCTTCATTCGAAGACCGGATCAGCAAACTGGACAGGCGCATTGTGTCCCTGCTTAAAAAATACGGAAATACAGCCGGAAAAACTACAAGATATGTGTGCGCGACGCCGAACTGCATGGAGCACCTTCTTAAAGAAATGCCGTATACCGGCAATACGATCACGATCGACAAGGAACTGGCTGAAAGTATCTACATGAAGGTCCGCAGTTATTCCATGATGAAGGAAAAACCGGAAAACGGCGGTTATTTTGAGGAACTCTTCGAAGACGGGATCATCGGGTATTTCAAGAACTCCCTGCTGGAAGTTTACGGAAGCACGGTTAATATGGATGTCCTTTCCGCTCTGGAGAGAGAGGCAAAGTATGAGGCCAATGAGTATGACTACGGCCGGGTTGAGCAGTATGTGCGCCGGGTGATCGCGGAGACAAGGAACCTGTCCAGCCCGTTCATCGAGCGGCCGCTCGGCGAGCAGAGAGAGCCCATCGCGGCATGTACATACAGCACGGAGCTTGATCCGAAAGACGATTCGCCGAGATCTCATCTGATCGCCAAGGAACTTGGCAATTACGGCGGAAATCCGGATGCGGACATCCCGCTTAATATGATCATGTTCTATCAGGCGATCTACGGGCTGCGCGCAAACGGACTGTCCAAATTCGCGCCGGCCAGCGAAGCTGACGGAAGAGGTGAAGGCGAATATTATAAGGCATACTATGAGCTGATCAGCCAGATCAAGCCGAAATCAGACAAGACGCCGGTCATCACGCCGCATATTGACAAGAGATGGCACATCATATCCTGTATGCCGGATCTGGACGATGATAATCAGAAACGCCAGGAAAGACAGATCTACAGGGCGTTTATCCTCGGCCTTGTATTCAACCTGATCAGCTACCGGAAGATATCGGAAGGGAAATATCTGTACCGGCTGCAGATGAACGGGATCGAGACGGAAGAATTCGTTGTTTCAAACGGTACGCCGTGCGACCACTATTATGAAGTCCTGGATGCACTGATCATCAACCCGGTTGTTGTCAGGACGATCCTGAATTACATGAACAAGAAGTTTGATATGGAGCGCAACAATGCCGGCAAGATCACATTTGAGACAAGCATACTGCACAAGCACCTGAACAAGCTTAAGAGCGAAGAGTTCAAGAAGACAGGGCTTTCACTCTTTGATCTCGCGCTGCTCCTTAAAGTGTCCACCCCGTCGGCGGAATTTGACAAGAAAGTTGGGAAGGACATCCTCAAAGAAGCGCTCGCCTTCGTATATGACTACATGAAGACGATCATACTTGGCGATGACCTTGACTGGGCGTACGGCAATTTCGTATATGCGCAGGCAGAGATGTTTGAAAAGAATGTTGACTGGTATTTTGAGAACTGGAAGGACAGCTTCAGCGATTATGTCGACGATCTGATGCAGATCGCAGCCAACGAACTTGAGAACAAGGGCATGGACAACCTGTGCGAAAAACTTCAGGATATGATCGAATCCACAAGGGCAGGAAAAGAATAAATGGAATAAAGGCGGTGAAAGTAATGCATACAGTAATCATACTGAGCAGGCACTCATCAGACCTTCTGAAGGACTTCCGGTTTCTTTTCAAACCGTTTATGGACGATGATACGATCAGTTTCTGTGACTGGAATGAGTCGGGGACAGATATTGATTCCGCTGTCCCTGACCTGTATAAGCTGATCAAAGGGAAATCGGACTGGAGAGCAGTTATCGTTGACACAGAACCGGCTTTCGGAAGAAAACACGGCCCGGTCCCGGACAGGAAAAATCCATTTGATTATCCGTCGGAAAGGCCGGATTTCGAGAAGCCCGGCGTGAGCAGCGTCCCGGTCATACGGCTGACCCATATGCTGTGCGGTTATCCGTCGTCGCCGGTCAGGAATTTTGAAAACGGATACGAATATACAGACGTCCTGACCGGGGAGACGCAGAGGGTAAGGGCTTCGGAACTGTCGGACGATGAATTTTACAGGCTGTCGCAGACATACAGGGACGCGCTCCGTCCGATCTATATGCAGGAGCGCATCCCGGATGAAACTCTGCAGGCGCAGGAAGCGCTGGAAGAAAAGTATTCATTCATGGATGTGCGCCCGCAGGAAGTGTATCTTGTCGCCACAAGAAAGCATCCGGATGATGACGAGCATATATATGCATCGTGGAAATCCCCGTTTGAGATCGAGAGCTCGGATTTCTGCAGAAAAAACAATTATCCGGGGGGCTGCCGCTTCCTCTGTTTTGACATCACGAATCCGGAGAACAGCCGGTATATGAAAGAACTGACGGAATTCTGGCTCGCGGTGCTCACGGTCGTGATCAACAGGATACCTGCGAGTACGCTGCAGGCCTATAAACTGTACAGGCTGAACGTGGATATATCCGGGGAAGAGCTGTCAGCGATGCTGAACAGCCACCTTAATAAAATGGAAGCGGCGTATAATTTCGTTCAGGAAAGGCTCCGTATGAAGCCGGAATATTCCTTTGAGGAAGACGAAGCGATCGTGGAGCCCCAGAAGATCCCGGTGATCTTCGAGGGAAAAACCGGATCGGACCTGTATATAGACACAAGGCATATCGGCCTGAGCCGCGACTGCCCGGACGACGAGCTTGTTTTCTGGAGAGAGGCGGTCAGTGAAAAGCAGGGAAATATCGTCGGATTCCTGAAAGCGCCGAGACGCGCCATAGATAAAGCCTGCCGCTATATGAAAGGCAGGGCGGCCGGATTCTGCGGGGATGAATATGAGCTGGACAGGTTTCAGGTGGCCGACCTTGAAGAAGAAATGGACCACCTGGAACTGGAGGTGCTGACAAGCGATACATACAGTGTCATTGATGAACAGCGGATACGGAAAGAACTGGACAAAGTGGACCGGCAGGTGCGCAGGGACATCGCGGTGAGGATGCCGAAGATGGTGGTGATCGCATCAGGCGCCGTGGTGCTGTTCCTGTACCTTGTCGGATACATGCCGTATATCTGGAACAGCATGCGGCTTGGAAGCAGCAGGTTCTTTGCTTCGCTGGGGCTTTCCTTTGCCGCGGCCGCGCTTGCGGCTGTGGGCGGGGTCATCACGCTGCTCATCCTGCGCAGGAGGATGCGCGCGAGCATGGAGCGTTTTAACACGCTTATGCGTGAACTGGTCAGAAATGTAAATGCTTCGGCTAAAAAATATGAAAAATATTTCTCTGCGCTCTGCACGTTTATGAAGGCGCAGTCAATCTATAACGGGATCTCCCACAAGAAGGATTCTGTTTCACAGCGGATGGAGAAACTCCTGACGCACAAAAGGGCGCTGGCTGTTTCTATCGACAGGGATGAACAGATGGCGGCATCGTTTGGGATAAAAAGGGCGGCGGACTTTGAAAGAAATGTGACGCGTTTCTTTGACGAGGATAAAAAACCACTCGACAATCCGCTTTATTATTACGAAGCTGATATGAACAAATCAGAGATCCCGCTGAATACGACGGGCGAGATGGTAAGGACGCCGTATAAATTTGTTGTCGGCCTTATGATCGACCGTGAAGAAATATACGAAGAGGAGAAAGGAGGAGACTGATGTCGGAGATTTTATTCATCGTAAAAATCGTGCTGTGCACAGCTTCCTTTATTCTTCTCTGCGTGGCGGCTGCAAAGCTGAACCTGAATCCGGTTGACCGGGCAAAACAGTTCCTGATGCCCGTGATCGCACTGGTATACTGCATCGCAGCCCTGATTTTTATAAACGATATCATTTCAGCGCTGACGCGGGGCATCCGCTTCGTGGAAAGCATCCTTCCCTTTATCAGCAGGCTGAACCTCCATCAGTACCTGATCTATCTCGCGAATGCGTTTATGGTGCTTGGATTCCTTGCGGTGAAGGCGGTCGCGCTCCCGATCCTGAAACGGGTCTGGGGCGGCTCCGAAAACCTTATGGAGGCGACATCCGGCCATTTTTATGAGTATGAGAAGGAAGTTGACGCCTGGCTTCTCAAGCCGGAATACGGCCAGGTGAAGTTCTACTGCAAAGGGATTTACATCTCGGCGGCGGTTGTTTCATCGGTTGTGTTTGTCCTGTCGCAGTATTTCCCGCAGTCGGTATTTTTCCAGACTGCATTTTACCCGGTCTTTGGGATCCTTATACTGGGAGAAGTCGTAAGCTTCCTGTCCGGGCTTACCAGAACGGAGTTTATGGAGGATATCCTCGGCGAGGATGAAGATTCATACAAAATAGCAAATTACGGCCTGCTCCGGGACATTCTTAAAAGCCTGTTCGGAGACCATGTGCTCTACGATTCCACGATGGACAGCGGCCTGGGCGTGCCTCCCGCATTCGAGACGCTGGAGGAGATGTGCGCATCCGGGGATCCGCAGGTGTCGAATATGGGCCAGTATTTCCGGGCGCTCAAGGAAAGCGGACGGGATATCGATTCAAGTTATGTGAAGAGCTGCATCGGCCTCGTCAAGGGGCAGAGCGTGCTGTTCTGCGATCCGTTTTACCGCGACCTGACGGATTATGTGCTCATCCCGATGACGGGACAGCTTATGCGCTACAGGAAATGCCTGGTTGTGACGGGCAGGGATTCGTCTGCTGATGATGTCAGAGACTGGCTGGAGGAAGGGCTTGCCGGACAGGTCGGAACAGACAGCCTGTGGCAGGTCGGCGTCCTCGGGAATGAGCCTGCGGATATTGATATCGGCATCCTGAAGTTCAGCGACCTGTTTAATTTTGAAATCCAGAAGAAAAACGAAGATTTCCTTCTCCAGGTTGGTTTTGTGTTTATCGTGGAGCCGTCGAAGCTTCTCGCGACCGGCCAGATGGGGCTGAATCTTCTGGTCAGCCGTTTCGGCCGGGACCAGGAGGTTGTATACGCCGCATGCGACAGGAACTGCGACGGGCTTGTGGACGCGCTTTCGCATACGCTGCGCACTAATATTACAGAGGTGACCGCCACAAGCCAGAGCAGTACGATCACATCGATGATGTGCTGGGACGCGGACGGCGAGTATATGCATCACCGGATCTTCTCCAATATTTCCAGGTATCTCGGAGTGGGCACGGAGATCAATTCCGTTGCCATGAAGTACCAGATATCGGATACGAGATGGATCAGCAGTGAAAAATTCCCGG
This sequence comes from uncultured Mediterraneibacter sp., assembly GCA_944376685.1. Taxonomy (GTDB): domain Bacteria; phylum Bacillota; class Clostridia; order Lachnospirales; family Lachnospiraceae; genus Mediterraneibacter. The sequence continues at coordinate 20,905 of CALWDN010000001.1, forward strand.
TGACGGACATCAAATGGATCGACGGGCAGTATTACAGGAAGATCTGCGGCTACGCCGACCTTCCGACAAGCCAGGAAAGCTTTAACAAAGCGTTTAAGGTAGATTCAAATCTCTGGGATATGGAAGCCAGGGAAAATTCATTCCTCGTCGTGGAGGATGAGTTCCAGAATCTGTTCGAGCTTGTCCGCCTGTTTTCAACGCGGGCGAAAAGCCAGGGATTTATAAATGTTATCAGTGAAAACTACCTGCTCAGGGACTATATGCTGGGCAACGCGCTGACGTTTATCTCAGACCCCAAAGCGATCCCGGCCATTGTGGCCGATTACGCGCGGACAGAGAGAAATACGGTCCTGAAGCTGCTGATGCGGATGTCGGGAGAACAGGTCAGTGAGGAAGAAATCGCCGAGACGCTGATGGTCAATGGCATAAGCTTTGAGTCGCCGGTGGAAACGCTGAAAGAACTGATACGGAAGCATTGCAGCATTGATGAGATCAATATCAGGGTCTATTTTAAAGAGACGCTGCTCGCAGACGGCCTCCGCACGGAGACCCGCAAATATTACGCGATAGAGGAAGAGACAGAGACTGCGGAGTTTGCCCGTGGCCTGAAAAACGCATATTACATCGCTGAAGATGAGAAAGGCGAAACATATTATATCGGCGCGAAGCTATACGGACATGTGTTCCAGGCGCTGATCCCGGGGCAGTTCCTGACCTATGACGGGAAATATTACGAGGTGGAGTCCATTACCCCTCACAACGGCGTTGTGGTCCGCAGGGCGGCCGACCATATCAATGGAAGAAAATATTACCGACAGATCCGCAACATAATATTATCGGACTGGAAAGACGATACAAATGTAGGCGGACAGAAAACGATCGGGGACATCAGCCTGATCAGAGGCTACAGCCAGGTGACGGTGGAAACCGACGGATATCTGGAGATGTCCTCATATAATGACCTGAAATCGGCAAGGCACATCCATGTCAGCGGCATTCCCGTGCGGTCCTACCGAAATAAACTGGCGCTCAGGATCATGCTGCCGAACGCGGACGACCGTGTCCGGTACACGATATGCCTGCTCATGAACGAGATCTTCCGGACCGTTTATCCGGACACCTGGCCGTATATATGCGCGGTCACCCCGCTCGGGGAAAAAGTGCCGGATGAGCTGAAATATGCGATGTACACTGTGGAATCCGGGCAGGAGGATTCAGGGATCTATATCATAGAAGACAGTGATATCGACCTCGGCCTGACGGCATCGGTGGAACGGAATCTGGAGCGGTATTTCGAGATCATTACGGAATTTCTTACATGGCATCGTCTTAAGATGGCTGAAAAACCGGAAGAAGATGCGCCGGAGGAAGAGTTTAAGCCTGAATTTCCGCCTGCGCCGGAGGAACCGGTGAAGAAGAAAGGCTTTTTCGGCAGGATCCTGGAGAAGATAAAATCCATATTCCGAAGAAAGCCGAAGCCGGAAGCGGAAGAGCCAAAACCGGAAGCGGAAGAGCCAAAACCGGAAGCGGAAGAGCCAAAGCCGGAAGCGGAAGAGCCGAAGCCGGAAGCGGAAGAGCCGAAGCCGGAAGCGGAACAGCCGAAGCCGGAAGCGGAACAGCCGAAGCCGGAGGCGGAAGAGCCGAAGCCTGAGACAGAAGAGCCGAAGCCCGAAACAGAAGAGGCGAAGCCGGAAATGCAGGATCTGCGGGAGCGCATGCCGGAAGACCAGGCCGGCAGCCTTGATATCCAGGGCGACGATGAAGAGCTTGTGAAACAGGACAGTGAGATGACAGAATATCAGAAGCACGCGTTCCTTAAATACGGATATGAGGAGATCAGTGAATTCCTCGCGCTTGACGAGACAGCAGGATATCTTGCGGGATATGGCTATGACAGAAATCCGCTGCAGCAGGTACGGGACAATGAAAAAGCTGCGGAAGAATACGCAAAGACATATGATCCTCAGAAGCATGGTGCGCATTTCTGCGATTTCTGCGGGGTTGAACTCGCAGGAGGAGAATATGAAGTCCTGAAAGACGGCCGGGAGCGGTGCAACCATTGTTCATCTACCGCGCTCCGCACGGGAGAAGCCTTCAAAGAAGTGTTCAAAATGGTGCTCAGGAACATGGAAATATTCTACGGCATCAAGATCAATACGGCGATCAAAGTAAGAATGACGGATGCCGGTACGATCGCAAAGCATTTTGGAGAAGATTTTGTCCCCACTCCGGGAATGGACGGACGGACGCTTGGATTTGCGCAGAAAGACTCCAGCGGATACAGCATATACATTGAAAACGGTTCGCCAAAACTCGCGGCCATGGCGACGATCGCGCATGAACTTACCCATATCTGGCAGTACCAGAACTGGGATGACCAGGCGATCATCGCTGCATATGGAGCGCACAACAGGCTGGAAGTTTATGAAGGCATGGCAAAATGGGCGGAAATACAGTATCTTCTTTACCTGAATGAAACAGCTTACGGAAAACGGGAAGAGATCCGGACCATACTCCGGCAGGACGAATACGGAAGAGGATTTATCCAGTACCGTAAAAAATACGGCCTGTCGTATAATCAGGAAAAGAAAGTGACGCCATTCCAGGTATTCCCGCCGCTTTAGGGAAAATAAGGTTAAAATGAAAAACGCGGGCTCATTGCAGTCCGCGTTTTGTGAAACAGCTTTTGGGCATTACGTACATAAAGACAGATGCAGGAGTGAAAATGATGAAGAAGATCGGTTCGGTTTTAAAGTATTTTATATTGTCGCTGTTCCTGTTCTTCGGCGGTGTGCTGATGGATGCGGATGCGCCGTCCGGGTCAGAACCGGTCAGCAGTCTTATAGACAGGCTTGATGATCTTCCTGATATTGATCCTGATATCGATCCGGATATCGACCTGCCTGATCTGCTGCCGGACGGCACAGCGGATAAACTGCAGGCGGAGGACAGCGGCGTCCCTGACAGCCCGGACCAGGATGAAAGCAGCGATGAAGATGAAGTTTATCAGTATTATTACTCACTTCTTGACGCTGGCCAGAAAGCGTATTATGACCAGATATGCGGCGCTGTGAGCAGGGGAGAAGCTTCTGTTGAACTGTCCGGCATTACGCAGGAAGAAGCAGATCCGATTTTTCTCAGTGTGCAGTATGACCATCCGGAATACTTCTGGCTTGACAGCCCTTACAGCTACCGTTCCGGGGACGGCTTTGTGGAGTTTATATTTGAGTATAACTGCGAGGGCGCAGAAAAAGAAAAAAGGCAGCGTGAGATCGAGGACCAGGCGGACGCGATCATAGCGGGAGCGCCCTTGGGCGGCGATGAATACGAGAAGATAAAATATGTGTTTGAGACCATCGTTGACCAGACGGATTATGATCTGAGCGCCCCGGACAACCAGAATATCTACAGCGTGTTCGGCAATTGGACCAGCGTGTGCGCAGGATATGCCAAAGCGTCAAAATATCTTCTGGACCAGCTGGGCGTGGAGTGCATCTATGTGACCGGGGATGCGTCGGGGGAAGCCCATGCGTGGAACATTGTCAGATGCGACGGCCAGTATTACTGTTATGATGCGACCTGGGGAGATCCGCTCTATCAGGAAGGGATCGGCGTTGAAATGGATACTACGTCTTATGAATATCTGTGCTGCCCGGATTCGATGCTTTCCCGGACGCATACGCCGGATCCGGCATATACCCTTCCGGAATGCACAGACGTTTCGCTTGAGTATTACAGGCTGGCGGGCAGGTATCTGGAGTCTTCGGACCGGGAGGCGATACTCGGGATCATGCGGTCAGATATCGATGCCGGCGAGGAGCGGACAGACATCCAGTTCGCATCGCCCGATATATACAATGAAGTGATCGCACAGATGGATCCTCTGCTTAATGAGGCGATGCAGTATGAGATGGAAGCGACTGGGGCTTCCCAGAGCAATATCAGCTATCAGTACAATGACAATACATGCAGGCTTACAGTCCTGTGGACGAAGTAAAGACTGCTGCGAAAAACAGCATAACATGGGAAAAGAGGAGATAAAAAATTATGGAGAGAATTGCAAGTTTTACGATAAATCATCTTGAGCTGTTCCCGGGGCTTTATGTTTCGAGAAGAGACAGGCGCGGCGACTGCGTCATCACGACGTTTGATATGAGGATCACTGCGCCGAACAGGGAGCCGGTTGTAGATGTGCCGGCCCTGCACACGATCGAGCACATGGCGGCCACGTATCTGAGAAACAGCGCAGGAAAAGAAGATATTGTATATTTTGGACCGATGGGATGCCGCACAGGCTGCTATCTGGTGATGTTTGGAGATCTGAACCCGGAGGATGTATACGGGCTGATACTGGATATGTGTGATTTTATCCTTTCATATGAGGGAGAGATCCCCGGGGCGCAGCCTGACCAGTGCGGAAATTATTCGGAACAGAATCTTGGCATGGCGAAATATTATATCAGAAAATACCGGGACGAACTGACAGAAAATAAAAGATTTTCTTATCCGGACTGAGAAGGTCATTTTTCTGCAACTGCGATATAGTCATACTCACAATACCAGAAATTCCGTTCATAAAATTGTTGTTCAAAAAGTTCGAGGGCGGCCAGCATCCATTCATAATCGTTGCGCCGCCGCATATCAGAGGGATCTTTTTCGTACGCCTTCCGGAAATAATCACTCCGGTAAGCAAAGCTTTCTTTAAAAAGCCCTTCCCGGTCATCATAGTCTATGCTGCTTAAGTCTTTCATATTGCTGAAAATCCGGATGTTGCGGTAGCCTGAGTCGGCCAGCTGCGTATACAGTTTGCGGCCGTTCAGCCGGTCTGATACGCCTTCTGCGGTCAGGCTTTTCTGAATGATCTGGGTCATCAGATCGTGGTCGGGATAGCACAGTTTGCTGCCGTCATCTGAGCCGCGCAAGATGATCCGTCCGTTTTCAGCCAGAAAACGGCGCAGCTTCCGCAGCACTTTGTTTGGATTCTTCAGGTGGTGCAGCGTCAGGGCGGAAAAGATAATATCAATCTTTTCGATCCCGTGTCTGTCGAGAATGTTCTGAAACTGTTCAGAAAAATCTTCGCTCTCGAGATCTGCGGCCTCAAAGATCATCTTTGGGTTTGTATGCATCTGCCGGGCTTTTTCTATTACGCTTTCATTGTTGTCGATACAGAGGATCTTATCTGCCCAGTCCGCATGGCCAAAACGGTCTTCCGCCACATAGCCGTAAGCGCATCCCGCATCAAGGATGACAGAGTGTTCCCGGAATCCTCCGTGATCCCGGATATGGTCAAGCGCAATCTGATCAGACGAAGAGGAATTGAAGGCCTGTATTTTCAGCCGGGATATTTCGTTGCTGTACGAGGAAGAATAAACGGATTTGTGGTGGCTTCCGGCTTTCAGCAAAACAGAAGCGTTTGCCGGACCTTCCTGCCGGGAAGAAGAGTCCTGAGCCGGGACGCCGGCCTGCCTGGAAGCATTTATCCTGTTCAGGACATTTTCCGCAAATGCACAAAAAGAAGACACGTCCATGTCCGTAATACTGCAGTTCTGATAGCTCCGCAGGGCTCTGGGGAGAGAATGCGAATTGATATTCCGGGTATATGTGATGATCTCGCCGTCCGTCTTTACGCCATTCAGGATATCTGTATGAAAGCTCTCCCATTCGTATTTGATCCAGCGGGATTCGATGCATTCAAGATCAGTGCCGATCAGGACGAGTATCTTTGCAGTGTCCAGAGCGTTGTCGATGGAACGTTTGTATACGCTTTCTCCGAGTTTGAGCAGAGTAATATTGCTGTAAAATGCAGATATGTTCCGTGAACAGAATTCTTTGTACAGCATTTCCGCTATCCTGGAATCTTCGGTCTGCCGGCCATTGCTGTCTGTGTTTTTGAATGAGATAAATATATCAAAATTTTCCATTTTTCGCTCCTGTTGAAATCATGCATAATGATAGAGAGTCATATCAGTTCGCGTGGGCTATGCGTATAAATGCTTCGGTTTTATGCGCATCCTTTTTTTGATCTGTTTCCACTCCCGAATTTACATCAACGGCATAGGGGTGGACGGTATCTATCGCGTTCTGGAGGTTCTCCGGATTCAGGCCTCCGGCAAGGATAACGGGAATGGGAAGCTCCTTAACGATCTGGCGGCTTATTGTCCAGTCATGTGTGAGCCCTGTCCCGCCAAGCCGTTCATTTGTCCGGGTGTCCAGTATGACCGCATCTGCATACCCGACGTATTTCCTGGCCGATGCAATGGATTCCGGGCCGGTGACGCTGACAGATTTGATGATCTTAAGCCATGGAAGAGAGCTGCGGATCTTTGCGATTTCAGCCAGCGGGATATCGTTGTGAAGCTGGACGGTGTCAACGTTAAGCTCATTAAGCAGCGGGATCACATCAGCAGCTGTTTCCAGATGGGTCACGGCCACGCGGGATATAAACGGCGGCATCTGCCGGATGAGTTCCCGGGCAGTCGGGATATCCGTTTTGTCTTCGGCAAGATGCGTGATCCCGACTAAAAATCCAAGTGCGTCAGCACCGGCTTTGATCGCGGTTTCCATTTCTTTAAGGGAATTGATCCCACATATTTTTGCTTTCATATTCAGGTCTCTCCTTTGAAAAATAATGTTATCAGATCGATCAGGATCAGAAGCCCTGCTGTGAGCGCCGCCAGGGGATGGATAAATATCATGATCAGCAGTAAAAGTATTTTCAGGATCATATTCAGAAGCAGACGCTGCGTCCTTTTTGTTCCGGATTCCGGGCCGTGTTCGGGGGGATCGTATCTGTAGACGGAGGTTTTCAGTACTGTATCGACATAATTGCGCAGTTCAATACTGAATGCGTTGTCTCCGATATAAAGTATTTTTGCAAGGATGGAAAGGGCATTGGCGGTCGACCATGTATACACATCTGATTCCGGAGTGCATTTCCACCCGCCGGTCGCATCGTCCTGAAGCTGAATGAGGTAGTAAACAGCTTTGGAGATGCAGTCGTCCGAAAATGAAACCTCAGTATTGCGGAGAAAACCTTTAAGCGCCCACACTGTGCCAAAGTGGCGGAAAGTGAAAACGACGTCTTTCCGGATGCCCACCTCGTAAAAAATGTCATAGCTTCCGTCCGGATTCTGGATGGAGCGCAGATAACGGATCCCACGCTGGATGTTCTGATAATACTGGTGCGGCGCGACATGCCCGAGCGCCATAAGCGCGTAGCCGGTTGACACAGCCTGGGACAGATACTGTTCGGAGATCACCTGTCTGGAAAAGGAGTGTTCATTTCCTTTAAATTCTTCAATTACCTGTTCTACAGGCTGGTTGCCCCATCCGCCGTCTTTGTTCTGCATCCGGACGAGCAGCTGTGTGCCGGTTTCGATAGCTTTATCGTATATGGAGGTTGAACCGAGCCTCAGCGTATAGGATTTCAGGCAGTAAACAACAAGGGCGGTCCGTGTCGAAGTAGAGTTTTCGCCGTAATTGTCACCCCAGCCGCCGTCTTTGTTCTGCAGTCCTATGATCAGGTCGGCGCATTCTTTTGCGGCCATATATATTTTTTCAATTTGAAAGTCGGGGTTGAAATCATCATACTTTTCACTGAAATGGATCAGGGCATACATGATCCAGACATAGTCGATCACGATCGCTCCGTTAACGGAAGGCTCAAGAAGCCAGTTTTCTACAGCTTCGGATACAAGCGCTTTCTGATTGCTGTCAAGATAATCTGAGAATTGGGCGCAGACGCTTACAACTTCGGCAGTATTTTGAGAATTTGGTGATATATCCCGTATCCAGCTCCAGCCAAAATTATCTTCGTCCTGGACAGAAAAAAGCCAGTTTAACGCCCGTGTTATATTTGTCTTAAACAGATTCCTTTGTACTTCCATAGTCAGAGTTTGCTCCTTTATCATTCCATAATGTCTGCATGTTTTTCCTCAGGAGATACTGGCAGTATTTTCCGATCCCGTTTCTTGACAGTTCGAAGATCTTATATTTTCGGAAAGGTTTTGGCATGTTGATCTGCCTTATGTTGTGGATCCCCAGTTTAAGTGTATGTTTGTCCAGAGATGTAAGTTCGTCTGTTATTTCCGGACAGAGGTAATTATTCCGTTCGAATCCTTCCAGGCTGTTTGAAAGGAAAAGGATATATTGACAGTCTTTAAGGGAAGGAAGCGACTCCTTCCGGGAATCCCGGCGCAAAGCCCGCATGGTGCATCTGAGCCCGAACACATTCAGGATGTCACAGATGCATGAGGCCATGTAGTGGACAGGAGACAGCATATTTGAGCCCGGATCAAAGACAAGGAGAAGGATTTCTGAATGTTCATCTGCCGGTGAGATGCCGTCTGTCCAGAATCCATATCCTTTTTTTAATTCTGCTTTGGCCTGTGAGATGCTGCGCTTCGTTCCAAGCCCCCGCTTATGCATGAGCGAGGCCAGATAACAGCCTTTTGAGGAACGGAGGGCGGCAAGCGTATGTATACAGGACCATGCGTCTTCATAACTGCCCTGACGGAAGAGGTAATGCGCACGGATAAAAACCGAAAGTTCTCTGTATTGTTCGGAAAAACGATCTAGGGAATTAAAATCCAGGGGTTTCAGATGACCGAATATCCCGAATTCGCCATCGAGGATTTCCTGTATCGTCTGCGCCTGATATCCTGCGGAAGGATGTGAAGCCCGGGTTGCGCTTTTCAGATAATTTACCGCTTTGTCCATTCCGTTATGGTGCTGAAATGACTGAAACGGGCCAAGCAGCGCCGGGAGTTCAGACTCTTTCAGGTCGATCAGGTAAGAAAACAGTTTTTTCGAGTCATTCGTCATCATAAGATTCAGAAAAGAACTCCACTCCTGGGCGACCCAGCCGCTTAAAATATACTGCTTTTTGCTGCATACCAGAATAAAGGTCTGCGCGTCATTCAGTGCCTGGTCGATTTCGCTTATGTATTTTGTGATCCCGTCTTTTTCAAGTATTTGTTCGGAGAAAAAGACACGGTACCCGGCAGCTTCGAGGCGCGCATATAATTCTTCCGCGATCTCGCAGTCGCGGGTCTTGTTTCCGTTATCGGTACATTTGAATGAAATAAAAAAATCATACATAATAGTCAGTCAGCCTCTTTTGTATGGCACCGGCACATAAGATAGCTTGGGCGGTGTATTTCCTGGTGCATCCGGATATTTGAATCCAGCAGCTGCGCATCGGGAAGCGGTTCCTGCAGTTCGTCGATGATAAATCCTGAACCTATCAGGCTGTTGATGATATCAGCAACGGTCCGATGGTATTTTTTAACCCTGGTGTCAAGCCACATGACATTTCTTTCGCCTGCAGCCCCGTAGTGGTCAAGTTTAAAATACAGAGGCTCCCCCTCCCGGCTGAATTCGCACTCGCAGGTTTCCACTGCGGCTGTGACGATCGGATGCTCCATGGAGAAAATGAGGCTTCCGCCGGGAACCAGACGGGCGGCGATATCGCTGAAAAGCTGATCCAGGTCTTTGATGTAGTGAAAAGCAAGCGAACTGAATGCAATATCCCAGATCCCTTCCAGTTTGCTGAGATCCTCCATATTCATGCATGAATAAGTAATATTTGGATGGCTGTTTTCTTTTTGGGCTTTTGCGATCATATTATTGGAAATATCAAAAGCAAATACCGAAGCCGCGCCGCTGAGGGCAAATTTAATGCTGGTCGCGCCGTATCCGCATCCGGGTTCAAGAATGCGCTTCCCGGTTATGTCCGGCAGCATGTCCAGGATGCGGGGCTGTTCGAAAAGGTCGTTATAATTCTGTTTATCATCCCTTAAATCCAGATAGTTATGAAAGAATTTTTCGTCATCATACAGCGCCTTCACAGTAAATCCCTCCCGAATCAATTATGATATGTCTTATTATAGATCATAATGATGAAACAGTGCAATGAATTATAGAAAATCCCGCCAGGATATGGCATAATAAGTTGTAGTTTTATGAGAAAAAGGGAAGCTGGAGGGCTGACCATATGAGAAAAGCGAGGAAAAAACCGGTGATCGTGCGGGCATACAGGCTTGGCGATGAAAGTGCAGTCGTGGACGGGCTGATGGCTGAAGGCGGGATCCGGCAGCGGGCAGACGGCAGTTTTGAGGTGTTTTCGCAGGAAGTAAAAGGTACTTTTGGAGAGCACGCAGATCCGGGGGATTATATAAAGATCGATTCCGCAGGCTGTCCCTATCCCAACAGCGCTGCGTATTTTGAGAGCAGACACCGGCATATAGCGGAAGATTTTTATGAACAGCGTCCGCAGACAGTAGATATATGGATGGCCGGGGATCCGACCGGGCCGGAGATCCGTTATCTGGTGGAACACAGAGGACTGAGCTTTCATGCGGATGACCCGGAACGGTATTTCCAGGCGCCGCTGTGGGGGACGCTGCTTTCAGCTGCAGAGGATGCGGTCATTGTCTTTTACCGGATCGAGCGCAGCGGGATGGGAGAGATCACGGACGTGGAATTTAATTTTGTTGCCGGGGATGAATTTGCCCGCACCTATGAGCTGCTTCCGGAGGGATAGCGTTCTTAAGGCCCGGCAGATGTGATGCGAGGAGAGAGTTGCGGTATGGATAAGATTGTATATGACGCGTTTATAAGCTACAGCCACAGTGAGCCTGATTCGTATATCGCGGAAAGACTTCATTTTATGCTGGAGCATTACCATATATCGGGAAAGATCCGGGAAATCTCGGGGAAAAAGAAGATCAGCCGCGTGTTCCGCGACAGGGAGGAACTGCCGCTGTCTTCAGACCTGGCGGCTAATATAAAGGATGCGCTTGAACATTCGGAGTATCTGATCGTGATCTGTTCCCCGCGCTCGGCCCGCTCGGAATGGGTCCTGCGTGAGATCAGCACGTTTCTTGAGACACACGGGAAGGAAAAGGTCCTCACCCTGCTGGCAGAGGGAGAGCCGGAAGAAGCATTCCCCGAGATCCTGTGCTACAGCGAGGAGAAAGTAACCGGCGCCGACGGGCAGGAACGGATCGTCAGAAACAAGGTTGAACCGATGGCTGCGGATGTCCGCGGGAAGACGCGCAGAGAGATGGAGAAAAAGCTCAGGGATGAGTTCCTGCGGATCCTGGCGCCGATGCTGTCGTGTACATATGATATGCTCAGGCAGCGACACCGGGAGTACCGGCTCCGGCGAGGGCTTGCGGCGACCGGGACGGCTGCGGTCCTGGCCGCGATGTTCATGGTATATGCGTTCCACCAGGCGTCGGTATCCGAAGGGAGGTATCAGGAAGCAAGGAGGAATCAGGCAAGGTATCTTGCACAGATCTCAGGCGAACTGCTTGCACAGGGAGACCGGGAAGGCGCGCTGAAGACGGCGATGGCGGTGCGCCCGGAAACAGAGGAAGACGCGCCGGTCGTGCCCGAGCAGATGTATGCGCTCAATAACGCGCTGTATTCCTATGACAGGACCAACCAGATCTGCTACCGCCCGGCCCGCACCACGGAGCTGGACGGACAGACTGATGCCGGAGCCATATGGGACGGCAGCCGGCTGAGCCCGGGGGAGGACGGGTATTTCTGTGTGGACCGGCTGGGCAGCGCGTATGTCCTGGATCCGGCTGACGGGACCTGCATCTGGAAGATCAGCCCCGGGGATATTGAAGGGCTGGAGGCGGCTAAATTTGAAGACTTTTTCCCGGCTGCAGAAGATACGGCGGTGCTGCTGTGCGGCGGGGCGGCCGTATATGCAGACTGGCAGGAAAAAGATGTGATCTGCATGGTGCAGGATGAAGATATGACTGCTTCGGACATGACTGCGGTGCTTTATGGAGAGCGCATCGCGCTGACAGACGGGAGATATGTATGGTTGTTTGACCTCGGAACAGGGGAATGCCTCCAGAAGGTGAGATGTTGTGACGGGGAGTACGGTTCCTATACGCCCGGAAGCCTTTCGTTTTCAGAAGACGGCAGTATGCTGGCGGCAGGCCTTTCCGTGGATCATAATGAAATAGAACCGCAGCGCGGGCTTATGCTCTTTTCCGTGGAAACCGGAGAGGGGCGGACGATCTCGGAACGTGAGGCGGCACAGGTCCTCTGGCTGGGAAATGACGCCGTCGCTGCGATCCACTATGCTTATCCGGACCGGTCGGAGGCGAAGGCGGATGCACCCAGAAGGAGTTTCACTGTTGCAGTATATGATCCTGAAACAGGAGATCTTCTGTGGGAATCTGAACCTTACCGCACCCAGGCCATGAACAATCCGTGTGAGCTGAAGACAGAGTCCATGGAGGTGGACGGAGATGTCCGGGATGTGCTTATCGCCTCGGTAAAAGACCGCATCTGCATCTATGACCCGGAAACGGGGGATATGCTGCAGGACAGAAGCTATCCGGAGAACATATGCGGATTTTTCAGATATGACAGTTCCAGGCTGCTTGTCGGACTTGAGGATGGAAGCGTCCGGCTCTGTACGATGGAGCAGATGAGCACGGAGTATGAAGTGGGAGGGGTGTCGGCGCCGGTATCGGATTTTGTTTTCAGCGGGAAGAATAATACCGTGATATGGCCGGTTGACCAGTCGAGGAAGATCGTGGCAGGACAGATTTTCCAGGATGAGAACATGGAATGCCTTTCACTTGAAGAGTCGGTCGAGAGCGTGGAATATTTTACCGTGCGGGATGAAGAAAGCGGAAAGGACGCGACATACCGGTGCGTTCTGTGCAGTACGGAGTCGGGGAGTTTCAGCGATACCATCGTGAAAGTCTACAGGTCGGGAAGCGCAGACCTGCTTTTTGAATATGAGTGCCCGGAAGAGGATCAGTGGATCGGAAGTCTCCATGTCCAGGATGTGGACGGGACGCCGGTCATCCTGATCAACACATACGGGGCGGAATACAGCCTGGTTGCCGGAAACCTGGAAACCGGACAGACGGTATGGCAGCACGGCCTTAAGACATCGGAGGGCTATATCATTACGCCGTATTTTTTCCACGGGGCGGAGAAAATCCTCCTCTGTGATTCGTATACATTTGTGACCGCGGACCTTAATCTGGAGGGGCTGGACATCCCGGAGGCAGCGGAGGCCGGGATCCCGGTGAGCCGCGTTGACGATGTGGTCATGTCGGCGGACGACCGCTTTGCCATATTCCGCACATGGGCTGACGGCGAGCAGTGCATCCGGGTGTGGGATACGGAGAACAGGACATGGGCCGGCATAGACGGAGCGGCGGCTTATCCGGTCAGCAGCCGGTACGGCGACGCGGTCAGCGTTGGATATGAGGGCAGTACAGTGGCAGTCTGGTCGGAAAACGGGACCATTGACCTGATCGATCTGGAAAAGGGGGAGGTCATGCGATCCCTCCCGTGCGGGTATTACGGCACGCTGTGCTTTTCGTTTATGGATCATGACAGATATCTGGCAGCCTGCGGGGATGGAACCTGTCTGATGCTGTGGGATGCAGAGACCGGGGAGATGCTTATGCAGGATAAAGAACTCGATGTCAGTGTGTCTGTCATGAAGAGCGATGGGAGCGAACATTTTTTCGCACTCGGATTTTACGGGTATATGATGGACGACAAAGGATTGTCGACGTCTTCGCTGCGCATTTATTATGTGGATGATGAGGGCAGGTTTTATCCGTATGCGGATGTCCCGGACGGCTACGTGGATTTTGGGACAGGAGAGATATTTACAGCGGATTCGGGCGGATGCTTTACAAAAGCTTATACGTACCGGGAGCTTGCGGCCCGCGCGGAAGACGTGCTGGGCGGAGAGGCGCTTACCGAAGCGGAGAAGAAACAGTACTTTATCTCTGAGTGAATGCGCCGCAGGTCATTTACAGATGGGGAAAGGCCCGTCAGAGCCGTCTGGAAGGCCGCGCCGGGCAGAAAGGAGAAGAGATCATGATATGGGGGATATGTTTTGCGCTGGCGCTTGTCTGCGCCGCAGCCGGGGCTGCCGGGTTTATGCTGCAGAGGAAGCGCGGAAAGGATGAGGTGAGATATCTCGGCGCAGGGGTTTTTCTCGCGTGCATTTCCATCTGCTTCCCGGTGATGAGCCTCTCGGAGCAGGCGGGATTTGCCTTTGCGATGAGCGTGTCGCAGAGCATCCGGATGTTTGTCGTTGATACAGGGGTATCGGATATACTGGAACAGCTGACGGCAGAGCGGCTGGGGGCGCTGCTCCTTCCGTACAAAACGGTGGTCTGCCTCTTATATATGCTGGCGCCGGTATTTACCCTGAGCGTGGTCCTGAGGTATTTTTCGAATTTCTTTGAGCGGTTCAGGCTGGTCGTCCGGGGCAGGCGGGATCTGTACGTGTTTTCCGACCTCAATCCCCGTTCTCTTGAGATCGCGGCCGGGCTTCGGGCAATGGCGGAGGCAAAAGGAAAGAAAACAGGGATCGTTTTCTGTGAATCCAATGAAAAGGATGACCTGAACACACAGCTGGAGCAAAATGCAAAGGAGCTGGGGGCTGTATTTGTGGCCGGAGAAATGATCGGGCTGAAGCTGAACAACAGAAAGCGGTATACGGCATATTTCCACATTTCTGACGACGATGAAAAAAATATCGACAATACGCTGCAGATGATCGACAACATGACCGGCTATTCGCCATGGCTGAAGTCCGGGCGGCTGGATCAGAAGAAAACGGCCGTTTACTGCTATGCTTCCGCATCGGAAGCGGAAATCCTGATCGACGCGAAAGACAAGGAACAGCTCCGGGTCGTCCTGATGAATGAAGTCCGGGACGCGGTTTATGAACATTTATTCCGGTATCCGCTCTACACCTGCGCGGCTCCGCCGCAGAATGGAGACAGAGGGAGGATCTCCGTACTGATCGTCGGAGGCGGGAAGCCCGGCCTTGAATTCCTCAAGGCAGCCGTCTGGTGCGGACAGATGAAAGATTATGATCTGGATATCCGCCTGATTGATGTGAAAGGGAACCTGATCCGGAAAAAACTCCAGGAGGAATGCCCGGAGCTGCTCATGGAGCGGAGCGGATATCAGATCGATATCCACAAGGGAAATATATTCAGCAGCGTCACGGAGCGCTACCTGGATTCGGCCCCGGATATCACGTACTGCGTCGTATGCCTTGGGGAGGACGAGGATGCCATCCATGCGGCCCTCTGGCTCAAGAAGTATTTTTATATGAAAAACCGCACCGGCCAGCCGCTGATCAGCGTATACATAGAGAGCAGCAAAAAGCGTACGGCTCTGTGGAACCTGTATGAAAATACGAGGAACAAAGAACGTGTGTATTATAATATCATCCCTTTCGGAAGCCGGAAGATGTATTTTGGCGATCAGTCGGACCCGGCGTTCATCCTGGAATACCTGGGGCTCGGCGTGCAGGCTCATTATGACCGGCTGGATAAGGATTCTACCGCGGAGCAGCGCAGCAGATCGGTCCGGAGTTTTTATGAGAAACAGTTCAACAGGCGTTCCAGCATCGCCAGCGGCATGCATATGAGCTATAAGCTCTGGGAGATGGGCTACGGCATCCTGAGGGTGCCCGGCGACGCGAAAGCAAGGGCGGTGTTTGACCGGTATATCCATCCGGTGGATTTTGCGGCGGAGACGGCCGGCAGACGGCAGCCATTCTATGACCTCGAGCATGAAAGGTGGATGGCTTACACCCGCGCAGAAGGATGGCGCCTGTCCACGAGGTCGGGGGAAGGCATCGGGGATATCAGGGCGTGCTATGAGGAATACTGCGAGGTATTCAAAAACCAGAATTATATGATGAAGCTGCATCCGGCCCTTGTCCCGCTCAGGAGCGATACGCCTGCCCGGGCGACGCTGCAGGAAGTGGACGACATGATCGTTGAAGTCAACAAAGAGAAAGGGCTTAAAGCGTATCTGCCGGATTTTGTGCAGTCGGATGTGGAACTGGTGGACCATATCGGGGATATCGTGGAGGGCGCATGGTGCGGCAGCGGCGGTGTGAATATACACGGTACACCGGCCAGGAGCGGCGCATGCGTGATCTGCCGGCTTGAAGATCTCCTTAACTACTGCCGTTATCTGTATGAAGTGGCGGAAGTGAAGGGAAATATGGAACAGATCATATCGCTCAGGATGGAGATGCAGCGCTGCCGCAGGCCGGCGGCGGTACAGAATGAAAATACAGAGAATGAAAATGCAGAGCCTTAAACAAGCTCTGCATTTTTCCGTATGGTTTCCAGTATGATGTTTTCTACATATTCACCGATATGTCTTTTGGCCTCTTTGTCCAGCTGGTCCGGATAGACCGGCTTCCCGTATTCAATGACGACATGGGTCTTCCGGATCTTCGGGAGATGGTTCTCAAAGATCTCAGCCGTATTGTTCATGGATACGGGGATGATGGCGCATCCGCTTTTGGTGGCGATCTTGAGCGCTCCGTCGCGGAACGGCAGCATTGTCAGCTCTTCGCCTTTGTTCCGCGTCCCCTCCGGGAAAATGCAGACCGAGATCCCGCTTCTGACAAGGTCGATGGCCTGCAGGATCATCTTCAGCCCTTCCTTCGGGTTGTCCCGGTCGAGGAAGAGGCAGTGGAGCCGCCGCATCCAGGAAGACAGCCCGGGATATTTCTCCATTTCTTTTTTTGCCACATATCCGGTAGGGCGGGCACACCTGCTGTAGGTGAGCAGTATGTCAAAAAAACTGCGGTGGTTTCCGATAAAGAGCACAGGCTCATCGGGGATATTTTCTTCACCGATCACGGTTGTTTTTACACCGGTCATCTTCAGGATCACCTTGAATGCCCACTGGACGATGCGAAGCGAACTTACGTCGGCTGCGTGGGGCGACGATCTGTGGATAAGCCATTCGGCCAGCCGCACGGGTGCGGTTATGATCAGAAATAATACAACAAAAATAACAATGCCAATAAAACGGATCATGGATCAGTCCTCATCTTCTCTTCTGACCGGCGCTGATGCTGCCGGGCGTTTCGCGCTATCCATAATTATAACCTGTGAAAATAGAAAAAACAAGCATGAAGAAACCTGCCGGCACATATGTTTATAGAGAACTTTCAGGCGGCGGAGGGGATGCATGAAGCGGATCACGGCAGCAGCAGCCGCCACGGCTGTGGCGGCCCAGTGCCTTCTTCAGGGATGTGTGTCAGTGTATGGCAGTACGGAAAAACTGCGCGACCTGGAATTCCAGGTCGTAAGTGAAGAAGACGCCCCGGAAGAATTAAGGTCGGCGATCGACGAGGCGCAGGAAAAACCGTACCAGATCATTTATGCGGAGCAGGATACGCTCTGGATCGCAGAAGGATACGGGAAGAAAGACACATCAGGGTACAGCGTCGGGATACGGGAGCTGTATGAGACAGAGGACGCCGTGCATGTCCGCGCCAGCCTCCTCGGGCCGGGAAAAGGGGAGGAGATCCTGGAAACCGCTACATATCCCTGTGTGATCGTGCGGACAGAATATGTGGATAAAGAGGTATTGTTTGACTGAATGGAGCAAGGAGGAGCGATATGGAACTGATCAGGAAACCGATTCACTATACGCAGACAGGAAAAAACATTTTTGACCAGTTTTATCTGGATGAGGATTATAACGTGCCGGAGCAGAAGGAAGACATACAGCGGATCATCTGCGGCAGTGCGGTGCTGAGCGCGGAAGACATCCGGCCTGTGGAAAATTATATCCGGGTTGCCGGGAAGATACATTTCAGGGTCTTATATATGGCGGATCAGGGAGAACCGCATCCGGCAGTCCTGGAAGGGAAGATCCCGTTTGAGGAAATGGTGTATGCAGAAAGCGACGGGAATGAGACATTTTTTCTTTGTAATTCGAGGACGGAATTTACCCCGTCGCAGGTCCACCCGCGCAAACTGAGCCTGAAGATCACAGCTGAGATCGAGATCGGAAGGGAATGGATCCGGGATGAAGAACTGACGGAAGATATAGACAGCGACATACAGATCTGCAGAAAAACGAAAAAAATGAATCTGCTGAAGCTTGCCGTATCGAAAAGAGATACATACAGGATCAAAGAAGAGATCACGCTGCCGGGGACGAAAGAAAGCATCGGGCAGATGCTGTTTGCGGATGTCAGCCTCCGGAAGCCTGATATCCGGATGGGCCAGGATGAAGTGCTGCTGCGCGGGGAGCTTCAGTTCTTCTGCATGTATATATCGGCCGGCGGAGACACGGAGTGGATGGACCAGACAGTCCCCTTTGAGGGGCGGATCCTCTGCGACGGTGTAAGTGAAAATATGTATTATCATATCCGGCATACGCTGGAAGATGTGATAACGGATATCCGGCTTGATGAGGACGGCCAGATGCGCGTCATCGGGATCGAAGGCACGCTGGCCCTCCGGATGAATATTTATATGGAAGAAGAGGCAGAGCTGCTTGACGATCTGTATTCACTGGAGCAGAACTGTACGTTTGACACGCGGGAAACCGTGCTGGAAGAACTCCTTGTGCAGAACCAGTCCAGATGCCGTGTTGCGGAACGGCTGTCACTGCCTGAGATCAGGGACAGCATCCTTCAGATTCTTCACAGTACGGCGGCTGTCCAGATCGAAAATGAGGAGTACGTCCCGGAAGGGATCCGGATCGAAGGGATCCTGCATCTGACATTTCTCTATCTGAAGAGCGACGACGCAGAACCGTACGGAAGCTGGCGGGGGATGATCCCGTTCAGTTATACGGCAGAGTATCCGGACATCCCGGACGGTGCATCGGACAGCCTGGCCTACGATGTGGAACAGCTGGCTGTCACGCTGGCAGGCAGCGATACAGTGGAAGTCAAGGCCGTGCTCTCGTTTGATATTTTCCTGCGCAGGCTTACACCCGTGCATGTGATCACGGATGTCACGCTGTCAGAACAGGATGTGGACCAGACGGCTTCAAAGCCCGGCGTTGTGGGCCATATCGTGCAGGATGGCGAGGACCTGTGGGGGCTGGCGAAGAAATATCTGACGACAGTACAGGGGATCATGGACATAAACGGCCTGGAAAATGAAAAAATATCAACCGGTGATAAGCTGTTGATTTTTAAAGAAAATGTAAGTATACTATAGGCATATTGTATACAAGATACAGAAGGAGAATGAGATGAATCATCTGGAATTAAAAGCACTTGCGAAGATCAATCTCGGTCTTGATGTGACCGGGAGAAGAGAAAACGGATATCATGACGTGCGCATGATCATGCAGTCTGTATATCTGTATGATAACGTCAGGCTGGAAAAGACAGACGCGGACGGAGAGATCAGACTGAAGTCAAATCTCGGTTATCTGCCTTCGGACGAAAACAATATCGCATACAAGGCGGCAAAGATCCTGGCAGAAGAGTTTGATATCCGGGAAGGCGTGCAGATCACTCTGGATAAACATATTCCCGTAGCGGCGGGGATGGCGGGCGGCAGTTCCGACGCGGCGGCTGTGCTGTTCGGGATGAACCGCATGTTCGGACTCCGTCTTTCGCAGCAGGACCTGATGGACCGGGGGGTGAAGCTGGGGGCGGACGTCCCCTACTGCATCATGCGCGGGACAGTGCTGGCGGAAGGCATTGGCGAGATACTCACTCCGCTGCCGGCTATGCCGAAATGCACCGTGCTGATCGCAAAGCCGCCGGTCAGCGTCTCGACGAAGACTGTATATGAGGCGCTTGATTCGCAGGAAGTCACACGGCATCCGGATATCGACGGCATCATAAGAGGCCTGGAAGCGGGCAGCCTGGAACAGGTCGCACAGTGCATGGGGAATGTGCTGGAAGATGTGACGATCCCGCTGTATCCGGTCATTGACCAGATCAAACAGGAAATGCTGGCGGCCGGAGCGGCCGGGGCAATGATGAGCGGAAGCGGCCCGACAGTATTCGGGCTGTTTGAAAACCGTGCGCAGGCCCGCGCCGCGCAGCAGAAAATCAGAGAAAGATCACTGGCCAGACAGGTCTATGTGACGAATATACACAGTGTGAGGAGGGACTGAGATGTCCATGGATTTTGAAGTTACGATGAATGAGTACCTGCCTTTGAGGGACGTGGTGTTTAATACGCTCCGCCGGGCCATCCTGCGCGGCGAACTCAAACCCGGGGAGCGCCTGATGGAGATCCAGCTCGCCAACAAGCTGGGGGTGAGCCGCACGCCGATCCGCGAGGCGATACGCAAGCTGGAGCTGGAGGGCCTGGTCCTGATGGTCCCGAGGAAGGGGGCGGAAGTCGCGGAGATCACGGAGAAGAACCTGCGGGACGTGCTGGAGGTGAGGTGCGCGCTGGAGGAGCTGGCGGTGCAGCTTGCCTGTGACCGGATCGACGGGGAGCGGATGCAGCAGCTTCTCGATGCGGCCGCGCATTTCCGGGATATCCTCGGGACGGCGGACATTACAGAACTGGGCGAAGCAGACGAGGCATTCCATGACGTGATCTTCCAGGCGACGGGCAATCAGAGGCTGATCCAGCTTCTCAACAACCTGCGCGAACAGATGTACCGCTACCGCATCGAATATCTGAAGAAAAAAGAGTGTTACCCCCAGCTTCTGGAGGAGCATGCAGCGATCATCCAGGCCATCCGGGAACACGATAAGGCGAAAGCTACCGGGATCACGGTGCAGCATATCAACAATCAGGTTGACACGGTGGTGGATACACTGCGCCACCGTTAAACAGGCGGATCCGCCGGGATGTATATTCCGTACAGAAATGGCAATACTCCCTGTATCAGATACAGGGAGGTATTACATAATGCATACAGAGGGAAAACCCGTCGGAAAGATCTATATAAAAAGATGGCATATGTCGTTTGAGAAGCATGCGCCGAAGATGTGCATCGCGCTGGCGCTCATCCTGGCGGCACTGGCCACCGGAGGTGTCTGCCGCAGGGCGGATATGGTTTCGCGGGCGCAGCTGCAGGAGCATCTGGCGGATGAAGTGCTCAGGTTCCATGTGCTGGCCAACAGCGACAGTGAGGCGGACCAGGAACAGAAGCTTGCGGTCCGGGATGCCGTCCTTGACTACCTGGAGGCGGAAATGCCGCAGGGCCTGGACGAGCCGGACACTGAGATGTGGGTGAGGGAGCATATTGATCAGATCAGGGAAGCGGGCAGCAGGGCGGCGGCCGGGGCGGGAGAGGCATATCCGGTAAGCGCGGCGGTAACGACCTGCTGGTTCCCGGATAAGACATACGGAGACCTGACATTTCCGGCAGGCAATTATCAGGCACTCAGGATCGAGATCGGCGCGGCAGAAGGGCACAACTGGTGGTGTGTGCTTTACCCGTCGCTGTGTTTTATGGATTCGGCCAATGCTGTCATGGCAGAAGACGGCAGGCAGAAATTAAAGAATGTATTGACAGAAGAGGAGTATTCCAGGATCACCGCGGATACAGAATTCAGGATCCGCTGGTTCTTCTGGTAAGAGCAGAAAATGACAGAATTTTTAATACGGCATTTTGTAAAAGATTATAATGAAACAGAGAAGATATCCGTGCGGACGGCGTATGGGGTGCTTGCCAGCATTGTAGGCATCCTCTGCAATGTGTTCCTGTTTGCGGCGAAATTCGTGATCGGGCTTGTTGTGCACAGCGTATCCGTTACGGCGGATGCATTTAACAACTTATCAGACGCAGGTTCGTCGATCATCAGCTTCGTGGGTGTGAAGATGGCGGAGAAGCCGGCGGATAAGGACCATCCTTTCGGCCACGGGCGGATCGAATACATCGCGGCGCTGGTGGTCTCCTTCCTTGTGCTGGAAGTGGGCTTTACGTTTCTCAAGGATTCCATCGGCCGGATCCGGACGCCGGAGTCGCTGAACTTCCAGGCCGTGTCCGTGGCGGTGCTGATCCTGTCTGTGGCGGTGAAGCTGTGGCTGGGACTCTTCAACCGGAAGCTGGGGGAGAAGATCGACTCGAAGGTGATGATGGCAGTCTTTACAGACTCTATGGGGGATGTGATCACTACATCTGCGACGATCCTGTCGCTCATTTTCTTCGCGGCGACCGGGATCAATATCGATGGTTTTGTCGGTGCCGGCGTTGCGCTTGTGGTTATGTGGGCCGGCGTGGGCATTGCCAGGGATACGCTGGAGCCGCTGATCGGCCAGGCCATCGATCCGGAAGTCTATGGGCAGATCAAACAGTTTGTGGAGAGCTATGACGGGATCGAGGGCACACATGATCTGATCGTACATAATTACGGGCCGGGACGGAGCATGGCTTCGATCCACGCGGAAGTGCCCAATGACGTGGATATTGAAAGGTCCCACGAGATCATTGACCGGATCGAGCGGGGGGCGGCGAAAGAACTGGGACTCTTTCTCGTCATCCATATGGACCCGGTGGAGACGAAGGATGAGAATGTGCTGGCGGTCCGGGAAGACGCCGTGGAATTCCTTAAGGAACTGGATCCAGCCTGTACCCTGCACGATTTCCGTGTCGTACACGGGGAGAAGCAGATCAATCTGATCTTTGATATGGTGGTGCCCATTGATTATAATGATGAAAAGAAAGAAGAACTGAAAAAACAGCTGGCAGAGAGGCTGAAGAAGAAAGATGCCAGATACGAGTGCGTGATCACCGTGGAGTCGGATTTCGTGGCGCGTGCGGATGAAGAAACGAAACAGGAGTGACGGAAAATGAATGAGAACAGCAGAAAAAACGGATTTGAATTCGACGGCAGAGTACGGTACAGCGAGATCGGCCACCGGGGGACCATGACGCTCCCGGCGTTGGTTGATTATTTTCAGGACTGTACGACATTTCACTCGGAGTCCGTGGGACTTGGGATGGAGCGCCTGCGAAAGGAGAAGAAAGCATGGGTGCTCTCGTACTGGCAGGTGATCGTGGAGCGTTATCCGAAGCTGAATGAGCGGATCACCATCGGAACATTCCCGACGGCGTTCAAAGGGCTCTTCGGGAACAGGAACATGTATATGCTGGATGAGACGGGGGAGCGGATCGCCTGCGCCAATTCCATCTGGGTATTCATGGATCTGGAGAAAGGGCGCCCGGCAAGGCCGTGTGCGGAGCATATCGAACCGTATGGCATCGGCGAACCGCTGGACATGCCCTATGAGGACCGGAAGATCGAACCGCCGGCAGAGAGCAGGGATGGAGAACCGTTCCCGGTGCGGCGGTACCATATCGATACGAATGAGCATGTAAATAACTGCCAGTACGTGCAGATGGCCATGGAGATGCTGCCCGGCGATATCAGCGTACACCAGCTCCGGGTTGATTATAAGAAGTCTGCGGTGCTGGGCGATATGATCTTCCCGAAGGTGTCGGAAGAGGCGGAGCGGACCGTGGTGGAACTGTGCGATGAGACAGGGAAGCCGTATGCGGTTGTGGAGATGAAGTGATATGTATGAAGCAGCCTTTGGTTTAAAACCTAAAGGCTGTTTTTTGCTTTATATTTTGTTGACAACGTTAGGATCCTCCGGCATAATTAAAGAAAAACGTCGCATATAATATAATATATGCGAGAAAAACGTCGCAAACAAAAATGGAATAATATGAGAAAACGTCGCAAAAAATGGAGAGAGGATTTCTGTGGAAAGAAAAATATGGGGTTCCATGATAAAGTGGAAACAGAGTACAGACAAGAAAGCGCTTATGGTTACCGGGGCAAGACAGATCGGAAAAACATATATTATCCGGCAGTTCGCCAGAGAACAATATGAAAATTTCGTGGAAATCAATTTTGTGGAAGATGGAAATGCAGCAGGCATTTTTTCGGAAGTGTCAAATGTCAATGCGATTATTACAAACCTGACGGCGTATACGAAACAGACATTAGTACCGGGAAAAACACTTGTCTTTTTTGATGAGATCCAGGAGTGCCCTGCCGCACGTACTGCAATTAAATTTCTAGTGGAAGACGGGCGGTTTGATTATGCTGAATCAGGATCGCTCCCCGGTGTCAGTTATAAAGAAGTTAAGTCATATCCGGTAGGGTTTGAGGAGACGATCCATATGTTTCCTATGGATTTTGAGGAATTCCTGTATGCGAACGGGATAAAAAAAGAGACTGTGGAATACCTCAGGAACTGTTTCAAAGAGCAACGTCAGGTCAGTGACAGTGTGCACAGAACGATCAGCCAGCTGTTCCGGTATTATGTAATTACAGGGGGAATGCCGGCTGCAGTGCAGTGCTTTATAGACACACATGATATAAGCCGCGTTGAGAAAATCCAAAAAGACATCCTGGAATTATACCGGCAGGATATAACCAGATATTCAAGAGAAGACAAGGCGAAGATCAGGGATATATTCGACAGGATCCCGTCAGAACTCAGTGAAAAAAATAAAAGATTCATTCTTGCAAATGTGAAAAAAACGGCAAGGATGGAGCGTTATGAAAGTGCTTTTCTGTGGTTGTGCGATGCGGGAGTTGCCCTGCCCTGTTATAACATTACAGAACCAAAAGCGCCGCTCAGGTTAAATGAAAAAAGAAATCTGATGAAATTGTATCTGGCGGATACCGGACTGCTGTGTGCCGCAAGCCTTGGCAATATTCAGTTTGAAATACTTCAGAATCATATGGATGTGAATATGGGCGGAATCCTTGAAAATGTTTTTGCACAGATGTTTACTGCAAATGGATTCGGGTTGCATTATTTTGACAGAAAGAATAAGGGGGAAGTGGACTTTGTGCTCCAGAAAGGGCAGACGGTCATCCCTGTGGAAATCAAGTCCGGAAGTTCGTGCCGATCTCATTCGGCACTGGATGCATTGATGAATGTTTCCGACTGGAACCTGGAAAAAGCGTATGTTTTCTGCCAGGGGAATATAGAACAAAAAGGGAAGATCCTTTATCTCCCGTGGTATATGGCCATGTTTCTGGAACAGGAAAAACTCAGGGAAAAACTTATTGTAGATGTGGATCTGAGCGGCCTTGGGTATTAGACAGGCTCCGCAGACTTGCGCCTCCTTTCCGGACGTAGTAAAATGAAGCTACATCTGGAAGGGAGGCATTTTATATTTTGAATAAACCCGTGCAGGCGCTTCTGCAGGTCCTTTCCTACGGCGGCATTGACGTGGAGTCGGCCCGCTGGATCGCGGATCTGAAGAAGCTGGATCCCATGCGGATCTTCTGGAAAAAACTGGATACAGAAGTATACAATCATGACCATCAGGTTCCGGTCCGGCTGTATTTTCCCGATGAGGCCTCCATGGAGGCGGGCAACGAAAACGTTCCGGTCATCCTGTTCTTCCACGGCGGCGGATGGACAACAGAGAGCGTGGAGACTTATGACCGGGTGTGTGCACGGATGGCGCAGTCCATCGGCCGGCTGGTCGTGTCGGTGGAGTACAGGCTGGCGCCGGAATACCGTTTCCCTGTGGGATTCGAGGACTGCTATGCGGCGGCGAAGGCCCTCTACGGCGGGGAGCTTCTGCCGGGCGTTGATGCAGGGCAGATCACCATCATGGGAGACAGCGCCGGAGGCAATCTGGCGGCGGCTGTCTGCATGCGCGCGAGAGATATAGGAGACTTCGCACCAAAGCGCCAGATCCTGATCTATCCGGCGCTGAACAACTGTTATACGGAAGAGTCGCCTTATGAGTCTGTGCGGACCAATGGAACGGGATATCTGCTGACCAGTGAGAAGATGGAAGATTACCTGAAGCTGTATGAGCGTACGCCGGAAGACCGGCGGGATCCGTATTTTTCTCCGCTCTGTGCGGAAGATTATTCCCGGCTTCCGGATACGCTTATCCTGACGGCGGAGTTTGATCCTCTCAGAGACGAGGGGGAAGAATACGGCAGGAGGATGCGCAAAGCCGGCTGCAGGGTGCATACGGAGCGGATCAGAGGAGCGCTGCACGGGTATTTCGCCCTCGGGATCGGCCATTTGTACGTACAGGAAAGCTTCCGGCAGATCAACCGGTTCCTGGCGGCTGCACAGGCATTGTCAGGGCGTTCAGGGAAAGAGGGGGACAAACAGTGAGAGAACGACGGAAAAAGCGGCCGGGCCGCTGGAGAAAACTGGATAACGCAGCCCAGGCGTTCCCGGCGGCGACCGGAAAGAAAGATTCCCGGGTGTTCCGCTTTTACTGTGTGCTGCGCGAGGAGATCAACGGGGACAGGCTGCAGGCGGCGCTTGACGCGGCGCTGGAGAAATACCCGCTCTTCAGATCCGTGCTCAGGAAAGGGCTTTTCTGGTTTTACATGGAGCCAAGGCAGATCCCGGCGGTGGTAAGGCCGGAGAACCGGACACCCTGCAGTTATATTTATGAACCGGACCAGAAACGCCTGCTCTTTGAGGTGACTTATTACAGGAACCGGATCAATCTGGAAGTGTTTCACGGACTGACAGACGGGACCGGGGCCATGCAGTTCCTGAAAGAGCTGGTGCGGGATTATCTGGCCCTTACATATCCGGACCGGGAGTTCCCGGAGCCGGACGGCGGTGAGGAGCTAACGGAAAGCGATTATGAGGAAGACAGTTTTTCCCAGTATTATACGGGCAGAAAAGGCCGCGGACAGAAGACCCGCAGGGCGTTCCAGCTGAAAGGGGAACGGCTGGAGCAGTCGGAGATGGAGATCACGGAGCTGATCCTTTCCGCATCGGAAGTCCACCGGAAGGCGCGGGAACACGGGGTGTCGGTGACGGCTTATCTGGCGGCGGTGTTTCTTTATTCGATTTATGAGGAAATGCCCAAGAGCGGGCTGAAGAAGCCGGCGGCTCTGATGATCCCGGTGAATCTGCGGAATTTCTTCCCTTCCGGTTCTATGACGAATTTCTGGAGCTGGATCGAGACGGCTTATGATTTCCGGGAAGACACAACGCTGGAAGACGTCCTCGTGAAAATGAAAGAAAAGTTCGGGAAAGACGCGCTCAGGGAGGAAATATCCGGGCGTATGAACGATCTCGTGCGCCTGGAGAAAAACATATTCCTGCGGGCGGTGCCCCTGGAGGTCAAGAATCTGTTCCTGCTGGCGGGGACCACGCTTGGCGGGCGCAGCGTCACTGCAGTGTATTCGAATATCGGGCGGATCCAGATGCCGACGGAGTATGAAGACTGTATCGAGCGGTTCGGTTTTTTTGCCAGCACCGATAAGATGCAGATGTGTTCCAGTTCCTACGGGGATACGCTGGTGCTTGGACTGACCTCCAAGATCATCAACCCGAACATATGCCGGAATTTTGTCCGCATCCTGGAGGAAGAAGGGATCGAATGCCGTATAGAGGAGAATGATTTCCCGGGGTATCACGAAGAGCCGGCGCGGACTGCGCTGATGGGGCTTCGGATCTTTTCTTTCACCTGTACGGCGGCGGTGGTGATCTGTTGGATGCTGGATTATCTGCTGACGTTCGGGCGGTGGTGGGCCGGCTATGTGACGGCGGCGGTATTCTGTACCTGGCTTCTGGTCATGGTGGGATACCGTAAGCGGAAGAATCCTCTGAAGAACGGGATGTGGCAGCTGCTCATCGTGTCGGTTGGCGCGGTCCTGTGGGATATATTTACCGGATGGAAGGGATGGTCTTTGGATTATGTGTTCCCGCTGGCGGCCATTGTCAATACGCTTTCCATGGTGATCATAGCCGCCGCCGGCAGGATGGAGACGGCGGAATATCTTTTCTATCTCGTCCAGGCGGGCGTATGCGGGCTGATCCCGTTCGTCCTGCTGCTTGCCGGCGCGGCAGTCCTGCCGTATCCGTCGGTGATCTGTTCGGGCGTAAGCCTTCTGTTCCTGATCGGACTTCTGATCTTCAGATGGAAGGATTTTGTAAATGAACTG
The DNA here is from genome assembly GCA_944376685.1 of uncultured Mediterraneibacter sp. Taxonomy (GTDB): domain Bacteria; phylum Bacillota; class Clostridia; order Lachnospirales; family Lachnospiraceae; genus Mediterraneibacter. The sequence goes on from CALWDN010000001.1 coordinate 48,581, forward strand.
CAGAAAAAATTCCGTGTCTGACTGTATTATCAGACACGGAATTTTTTCGGGTGATCTTCCGGTTCAGTCAAGGCTGGCAAGCACATCTTCCAGCACTTCCTCCACGGAATCTGTCACATATCGCGCATGCGAGGCAATGCCCGGCGCAGCGTCTGACATGGCGTAGCCGTATCCGGCCAGCTCCAGCATTTCGATATCGTTGTACTGGTCGCCGAAGGCCATGCACTCCTCCGGCTTTACGCCGAAGAGATCAAGGAATGTCTGCAGCGCAGTGCCTTTATTATAACCGGGGACAATGAAATCGATCCAGATGTTCCCCGATGTGACGACTTTGAGCTGATCCGAATATTTCTCCTGCAGTTCTTTCAGATAACCATGGAGATCATGGGACGACATGTTTGCGACGGCGAGCTTCAGGAAGGGCCCGCTGACTTTTGTGATGTCGTCAACGATTTCCGTTGTGTTTTTCATTACGTTTACGATATGGTTTACGAATTCCGGGCACCGGCCTTCGATCAGGCAGGTGTCTTCCCTTGATGCAACGATCTCATAGTCGGGATTTTTTTTGATGTCGTGCATGATCCGGTACGCGAGGTCATCCGGGATGATCCCGCGGGAGATGACGTTCCCCTGATGGACGCACAGGGACCCGTTTTCCGCGATGTAGGAGATCTCGTCCCTGATGGGGGCGAAGAGGCGGCGTTCGTTATCATACTGCCGGCCGCTGGCTGCGATAAAACGGACTCCTTTCTGCGTGAGCGCATGGATCAGCCTGACCGTGCGCTCAGGCAGCTCCTGCGCGCCATGCCTGAGAAGCGTGCCGTCCAGGTCGCTGGCGATCAGTTTAATCATTTCGGTAATCCTTTCTAAGCTGATTTCATGAAACAAGAATCAGTATAGCTGAAATTGGTCCGGCCGTAAATAGACGCATTTGCTAAAAAATGTGTAACAAAAAAGAAATACTTGTAACTCTTTCGTAATAGTAATATAATAATGACGTGCTAAAACGCAGTGCTTTTCCATTGCCTGGCGCATAACTTATTTTAGAAGAAAACAGAAAAGAACAGGAAAGGATACAGCTATGGGAAAATATTTTGGGACTGACGGCTTCCGCGGGGAGGCAAATGTCGGACTTACCGTGGAACATGCATTTAAAGTAGGCCGTTATCTCGGCTGGTATTTCGGACAGGACCACAAGGCGAAAGTTGTGATCGGAAAGGATACAAGAAGAAGCAGCTATATGTTTGAGTATGCGCTGGCGGCAGGACTTACGGCGTCAGGGGCAGATGCATATCTGCTTCACGTAACTACGACTCCGAGTGTATCATATGTCGTAAGGACTGAGGATTTTGACTGCGGCATCATGATCTCCGCAAGCCACAATCCTTTCTATGACAACGGGATCAAGGTGATCAACAGCGCGGGCCATAAGATGGAAGCGGAAGTTGAAGCAAAGATCGAGGCCTATATCGACGGGGAGACAGAAGAGCTTCCGCTGGCAACAAAGGAAAATATCGGGCGCACGATCGACTACGCGGCCGGAAGGAACCGTTATATCGGAAGCCTGATCTCGGTTGCCACAAGATCGTTCAAGGATATGCGGATCGGCCTTGACTGTGCGAACGGCAGTTCATTTGCGATCGCAAAAAGCGTGTTCGACGCACTTGGGGCAAAGACGTATGTGATCAACAATGAACCGGACGGCATCAATATCAATACGAACTGCGGCTCCACCCATATCAATGTGCTCCAGGAGTTTGTAAAAGAGAAAAAGCTGGACGTTGGATTTGCGTTTGACGGTGATGCGGACAGATGCATCGCTGTAGATGAGAACGGAAATGTTGTGGACGGCGACCTGATCCTCTATGTGTGCGGTAAATACCTGATGGAGCAGGGAAGGCTGGAAGGAAATACGATCGTAACAACGGTTATGTCAAACCTCGGCCTTTACAAGGCATGTGACAAGATTGGCATGAAGTATGAGCAGACGGCGGTCGGGGATAAATATGTATATGAAAATATGATGAAGAACGGATTCATCCTCGGCGGGGAGCAGTCCGGGCACATCATCTTCAGCAAGCATGCAAGGACCGGCGACGGGATCCTTACCTCCCTTATGATCATGGAAGTCATCCTTGAGAAGAAGATGCCTCTTGGCAAGCTGGCGGGAGAAGTGAAGATCTACCCGCAGCTCCTGAAAAACGTCCGCGTGACAGACAAGAAGACGGCAAGAGAGAACCCGGCAGTTGTCGAGGCTGTGAAGAAAGCAGCTGACGAGCTGGGAAGCGACGGCCGCATCCTGGTGCGCGAGAGCGGGACAGAGCCGGTGATCCGCGTGATGGTGGAGGCGACAACCGATGAAATCTGCGCCAGATACGTGGACGGTGTGATCAAAGTCATGGAAGAACAGGGACTGACAGTATAAAACCACAGAAAAAGCATGAAAACGGGACACTGATTTCAGTGCCCCGTTTTTGCAGTCTTTGCAACCCGTCCGGTATTGTGGTATCCTATAGTGTGTTATAGTATTCTTTTCATTAAAATGAAGACAGGCAGGAGGGCTTGGACGTGAAGTTAAATCAGTTACTGGAGCGCCTGAAATATCAGGTGGCTCAGGGGAGCGATGAGACCGAAATAACGACGCTGGTCAATGATTCCAGAAAAGTGGAGGCGGGGTCGGTCTTTGTCTGCATCAGCGGCGCGGTGTCCGACGGGCATAAATATATCCCCGACGTGGCGGCAAAAGGTGCAGCAGCCATAGTTGTAGAGCGGGATGTGGAAGCGCCGGAACATATGACGGTGATCCGGGTGGAAGATACGCGGTATGCGCTGGCGCTTATGTCGGCGGCATATTTCGGATATCCGGCGGAGAAGCTGAAAGTGATCGGGATCACGGGGACAAAAGGGAAAACGACGACCACATACATGATCAAGTCCATCCTGGACAGCGTGGGATATAAAGTGGGCCTGATCGGCACCATCGAGGCGATTATCGGGGAGAAACGGATCCCGGCCGCCAATACAACGCCGGAGTCCTATACGATCCAGCAGTATTTTGCGCAGATGGTGGAAGAAGGATGCGACTGCGTGGTCATGGAAGTGTCCTCCCAGGGCCTGATGCTCAACCGTACGGCGGGCATCCCGTTTGAGATCGGCATTTTCACCAATCTGGGCCATGACCATATCGGGCCCAATGAGCATAAGGATTTTGACGATTACAAGCGGTGCAAGGGGCTTCTGTTCAAACAGTGCAAAGTGGGCATTGCAAATGTGGACGACAGGTATTTCCGGGATGTATTCCAGGGGGCGACCTGCCGGACGGAGACCTTCGGCTTTTCGGAGGAAGCGGATCTCAGGGCGGAGAATGTACAGCTCGTATCAAGGCCCGGCTATCTGGGCGTGGCGTACCATGTGTCCGGCGTCATGGATTTCGATGTGGAGATCGACATCCCGGGCACGTTCAGCGTATATAACTCCCTGACCGCGATCTCGGTCTGCCGGCATTTCAGCGTCCCGGTGGAGAAGATCAAAGAGGCGCTCCGCAAGGCGAAGGTGAAGGGCCGGATCGAGATGATCAAAGTATCAGATGAATTTACGCTGATGATCGATTACGCCCACAATGCCATGAGCCTGGAGAGCCTGCTCACGACGCTGAAGGAATATCATCCGAAGCGGCTCGTGTGCCTCTTCGGGTGCGGCGGAAACCGCTCGAAAGACCGCCGCTATGAGATGGGAGAGGTATCCGGCCGGCTGGCGGACCTGACCATCATTACTTCGGATAACCCGAGGTTCGAAGAGCCCCAGGCGATCATTGACGACATTAAGACGGGGATCGGCAGGACAAACGGGAAATATGTGGAGATCTGTGACCGCAAAGAGGCGATCCGTTATGCCATCGAACACGGCGAACCGGGCGACGTGATCGTTCTCGCGGGCAAGGGACACGAGGATTACCAGGAGATCCGGGGCGTAAAATATCCGATGGATGAGCGCGTCCTGATCGCGGAAGTCCTGGAGGAACTGGCACAGGAAAAGAATCAGAGAGTGTGATCGCGTGTTTGCAGACGTTATCGTAGATATACAGCATGAAAAACTGGATAAGATCTTCCAGTACCGGATCCCGGAGGAGATGGAAGGCCGGCTGGAGCCGGGCATGCAGGTGCTCGTGCCTTTCGGGAAGGGGAACCGGCAGATCAGAGGATATGTGACCGGCATCTCGGAAGAATGCGGCTATGACCTCTCAAAGATGAAGGAGATCGCGGAGATCCCGGAGCGGGGCGTGGAGATCGAGGCGAAGCTGGTGGCCCTGGCCGCATGGATGAAAGAGAATTACGGCGGAACCATGATCCAGGCGCTTAAAACGGTCCTGCCGATCAAGCAGAAGGAAAATGCAAAGGTGAAAAAGCGTCTCCGCCTGCTGCTTGATGAAGAGACCGGGAAACGGCAGCTTCATTATTATCTGGAGAAGAATCAGAAAGCCAGGGCCAGGCTGATGGCAGCCCTTCTGGATGACCATCTGCTGGAATATGAGCTGGTGACGAAGAAGCTCAATATCACCCTTCCGGTTATCCGGGCGCTGGAGGAGCAGGGGGTTCTGGACATCGAGAGCGAACAGGTCTTCCGCACGCCGCTGAAAGAAACCGGACGGCAGGAAGAGCCCGTTGACTATACGGCGGAGCAGCGGCAGATCATTGACCGGTTCCGGGAAGATTATCTTCAGGGGATCCGGCACACGTATCTGATCCACGGGGTGACGGGAAGCGGCAAGACGGAAGTCTACATGGAAATGATCCGCACGGTGGTGGAGCAGGGCCGGCAGGCCATTGTCCTGATCCCGGAGATCGCCCTGACCTATCAGACGGTGATGCGGTTCTACCGGCGGTTCGGAGACCGGGTGGCGATCATGAATTCGAGGCTTTCGGCCGGCGAACGGTACGACCAGATGATGCGGGCGAGAGCCGGGCAGGTGGATGTGATGATCGGCCCGAGATCTGCTTTATTCACCCCGTTCCCGAACCTGGGGCTGATCGTGATCGACGAGGAGCATGAACCCACGTACAAGAGCGAGCAGACGCCCCGCTACCATGCGCGGGAGACCGCCATCCGGCGGGCGCAGACGGAGGACGCCGGCGTGGTGCTCGGCAGCGCCACCCCTTCCATGGAAGCCATGTACCGGGCGCGCTGCGGCGAGTATGTGCTTTTTGAGATGAAGAACCGTTCCCGGATGCAACAGATGGCGCAGGTATATACGGTGGATATGCGGGAAGAATTAAAGAACGGGAACCGCTCTGTTTTAAGCCGGAAGCTTATGGAGCTGATGGCGGAGCGGCTCGCGAAGGGCGAGCAGACCATGCTTTTCCTGAACCGCCGCGGTTATTCGGGGTTCATTTCCTGCAGGGAATGCGGCCATGTGGTAAAATGCCCGCACTGCGACGTGTCCCTTTCCATTCACCGGGACGGGATGATGCGCTGCCATTACTGCGGATATGAACAGCCGAAAGTGACGGCCTGTCCGGAATGCGGGTCCCGGTATATCGGGGAATTCCGCGCCGGCACCCAGCAGATCGAGGAACTGGTGCACCAGGCATTCCCGCAGGCCCGGGTGCTGCGGATGGATATGGACACGACCCGTCAGAAGGACGCTCATGAGAAGATCCTTTCAGCTTTTGCCAATGAAGAGGCGGACGTCCTGGTGGGAACCCAGATGATCGTGAAGGGGCATGATTTCCCCAATGTGACGCTGGTGGGCGTCCTGGCGGCGGATATGTCGCTCTATACGGCGGATTACCGTTCCGGCGAGCGGACGTTCCAGCTCCTGACCCAGGCGGCGGGCCGGGCCGGGCGCGGAGAGAAGCCGGGCGAGGCGGTGATCCAGACTTATGATCCGTCCCATTACGCCATTGAGACGGCTGCGGCCCAGGATTATGAGGCGTTTTACGGGGAGGAGATCCGGTACCGGGAAGTGATGGGATATCCGCCTGTGGAAAATCTGCTGGCGGTATTTGTTTCCGGGGAGGATGAAGCCCTTCTGGAGAAAGGGTGCCGCTATCTGAAAGAATATATCCTGCGGGTCAGCCGCGGCTCCCGGGATGTACAGGTGATCGGGCCGGCAGGCCCCGGGATCGACAAGATCAAGGATGTCTACCGCCGGGTGGTCTATGTGAAAGCATGCCGGTATGAGATCCTGGTGGAGATCAAGGACCGGGTGGAGCGGTATATTGAGATCAATTCCGGTTTTGACCGGATGCGGATCCAGTTTGACTTTAATCCGATGTGACAGAAAATCAGATACAATATCAGAAAGGAATAATATTATGGCAATCAGACAGGTAAGAGAGATGGGGGACGAGATCCTGACAAAACAGTGCAAGCCGGTGCCGAAGATGACGCTCCGGACGAAGATCCTGATCGGGGATATGCTGGAGACGATGTATGAGTATAACGGCGTCGGGCTTGCGGCTCCCCAGGTGGGCGTCCTCAAGCAGATCGTGGTCATCGATGTAGGGGAAGGGCCGATCGTCCTTATCAACCCGGAGATCATCGAGACGTCCGGCGAGCAGACCGGCGAGGAAGGATGCTTAAGCGTGCCGGGCAAGTGGGGGATCGTCACCCGCCCGAATTATGTGAAAGTACGCGCATACAACCAGGACATGGAACCAGTGGAGCTGGAAGGTGAAGAACTGCTGGCCCGCGCATTCTGCCATGAGATCGACCATCTGTCCGGAGAACTGTATGTGGATAAGACGGAGGACGGCCTTCACGATGTGACTTATGAAAACGACGATGCGGATGAGGATGAAACGGAGGAATAAACGATGCGTGTGATCTTTATGGGAACCCCGGACTTTTCCGTGGGCACGCTGGAGGCGCTGATCGCGGCCGGACACGAGGTGTGTCTCGCAGTGACCCAGCCGGACAAACCAAAAGGCCGGGGCGGAAAGATGCAGTATACGCCGGTCAAGGAGAGGGCGCTCTTCCATAATATCCCGGTGTACCAGCCGAAGCGTGTGCGCGACCCGGAGTGTGTGGAAGAACTGCGGAAATACGATGCCGATGTGATGGTGGTCGTGGCGTTCGGCCAGATCCTGCCCAAAGAGATCCTGGAGATGACGCCCTACGGCTGCATTAATGTCCATGCATCCCTGCTCCCGAAGTACCGGGGTGCGGCGCCGATCCAGTGGGCCATCATCGAGGGCGAGGAAGTGACCGGCGTGACCACCATGCAGATGGATGAAGGGCTGGATACCGGCGATATGATCCTGAAGACAGAAGTCCCGGTCGCGGCGGACGAGACCGGGGAAAGCCTGCATGACAAGCTGGCGGCAGCCGGGGCGGCGCTCTGCGTGGAGACGCTGAAGGCGCTGGAGGACGGCACTGCCGTCCGGGAGAAACAGGGCGAAAGCCCCACCGCGTACGCGAAAATGCTGACGAAAGAACTGGGCGATATCGACTGGACGGAGCCGGCGGTAAAGATCGAACGGCTTGTCCGGGGGCTCAATTCATGGCCCGGCACTTATACGCACTGGAACGGAAAAGTCCTGAAGATCTGGCGCGCTGCGGCGGAAACGGCGCAGCCGGCGGAAGCAGCGGATGCGCAGCCGGGGACGGTTGTATCTGTAGAGAAGGAAAGCTTTGCGGTGCAGACCGGGGACGGCGTCCTCCGTGTGCTGGAAGTCCAGATGCCGGGTAAGAAGCGTATGGACGCGGGTGCGTTCCTGAGGGGGAATACAATGGAGCCGGGCGGGCTCCTTTCCAGGGGGTAAAAAAGATGTTTTATTACTATTATGACTGGACTTATATCCTGGTTGTGATCGGCGCGGTCATCTGTATCGCGGCGTCGGCGCGGGTGAAGAATGTATTTGCCAGATATTCCCGCATACAGAGCCATTTGGGGCTTACCGGGCGGGAGGCGGCAGAGCAGATCCTGCACCGGAACGGGATCTATGACGTGCAGGTGATCCACATCGGCGGAAATCTGACGGATCACTACAATCCGGGCAATAAGACGCTGGGGCTTTCGGATACGGTTTACAATTCCACATCCGTGGCGGCCATCGGCGTGGCGGCCCATGAGTGCGGACATGCGGTCCAGCATGCGAGAGGCTATGTCCCGCTTGCGATCCGCGGCTCCCTCGTGCCTGTGGCGAATATCGGATCCATGGCGGCGTGGCCGCTGATCCTGATCGGCCTTTTCATGAACGGCCAGACAGCGATATTTTTCATTAATCTGGGCATCCTGCTTTTTTCGGCTGCGGTCCTGTTCCAGATCGTGACCCTGCCGGTGGAGTTCAACGCTTCCGGCCGGGCCGTGAAAGTGCTGGAGAGTTCCGGGATGCTGTATCCGGATGAGGTTGATTCGGTGAAGAAAGTGCTGGGCGCGGCGGCGCTGACCTATGTGGCAAGTGCGGCGTCCATGATCCTGCAGCTTCTGCGTCTCGTGATCATAGGAGGAAGAAAGCGGAATGACTAAGTCGGTAAATGAGCGGGAGATCGTCCTGGAAGTGCTCCTGGAGATCACGGAGCACGGGCAGTTCAGCCACATCATCCTGCGGGACGTGCTGAGTAAATACCAGTATCTCGAGAAGCGGGACCGGGCGTTTATCACCCGTGTCGTGGACGGGACGCTGGAGCATATGATCGAGATCGATTATATCCTCGATCAGTTTTCAAAAGTAAAAGTAAAGAAATTGAAGCCGGTGATCCGCGGGATCCTGCGGAGCGCGGTCTACCAGCTTAAGTATATGGACAGCGTGCCGGACCATGCGGTGTGCAGCGAGGCGGTGAAGCTGGCGGTGCGGAAAGGATTCTCCGGGCTGAGAGGATATGTGAACGGGGTGCTCCGCGCCGTGGCCAGAGGGCTTGGCCGGGTGGAGTATCCGAAGGAGAAGATGAAGGAACTGTCCGTCCGCTACTCCTGTCCGGAATGGATCCTGGACCTGTGGGAGAAAACGTATGAACCGGATGTGATCGAAGCCATGCTCGCGGACTTCCAGACGGAGAAGCCGCTGACCATCCGGTGCTGCCTGAACCGCACGACGCCGGAGCTTCTGAAAGAAGAGCTGGAAGCGGAAGGGCTTCAGGTGACGGCCCATCCCTACCTGCCGTATGCGCTTGACATTTCGGGGTACGACCATCTGGATGAGCTGGATGCTTTCCGGAACGGCCTTTTCACCGTGCAGGATATCAGCTCCATGCTGGTGTCCGAGATAGCGGACCCGTGTGCAGGCGCAGAGGTGATCGACGTCTGTGCGGCCCCCGGCGGCAAGGCGCTCCATATGGCGGAGAAGATCCTGCTGGCGGATGAAGCTTCGGAAACGCAGACATGCGGCCATGTGGAAGCCCGGGATCTGACAGAGGCGAAAGCGGAACTGATCCGCGAAAATATCAGCCGGCTGGGGCTTGAAAATATTTCCGCGTCATGCATGGATGCGTCCGTGAAGGATGAGGCGTCTGTGGACCGGGCGGATATCGTGGTCGCGGACCTGCCGTGCTCCGGGCTGGGCGTGATCGGGAAGAAACCGGATCTCCGCTACCGGGCGGCGCCGGAAGGCATTGGGAGCCTGATCCGGCTCCAGCGGCAGATCCTGGACTGCGTGCAGGCGTACGTGAAGCCGGGCGGCACGCTCGTCTACAGCACCTGTACGGTCAATCCGGGCGAGAATGAAGAGAACGTATACTGGTTTCTGGAAGCACATCCGGAATTCCGGCCTGCAGATATAAAAGACAGGCTCTGCGAAGAACTGAAAGGAAGCGTGACAGACGGCGGCTGTCTCCAGCTCCTTCCCGGGATCCATCAGAGCGACGGGTTCTTTATCGCGAAACTCATAAAGGAAGAGGAGAGCTGAACCGATGAAAAAGGATATCCGGTCCTTTGGATATGACGAACTTAAAACAGAGATGGAACACATGGGCGAGAAACCATTCCGTTCAAAGCAGATCTATGAATGGCTGCATGTAAAGCTGGCGGACCGGTTTGAAGAGATGACCAATCTTTCGCTGAAACTGAGGGAGAGGCTGGAAGCGGAGTACATAATCCTGCCGGTACAGATGGAAGAACGGCAGATCTCGAAGCTGGACGGTACGAACAAGTTCCTGTTCCGCCTCCACGACGGCAATATGATCGAGAGTGTGCTCATGAAATACAAACACGGCAATTCGGTGTGCATCTCATCCCAGGCGGGCTGCCGGATGGGCTGCGCCTTCTGCGCATCCACCATCGGCGGGCTGAAGCGGAACCTGGCCCCTTCGGAGATGCTCGGCCAGATCTACCAGATCCAGAAGATCACCGGGGAGCGGGTGTCCAATGTAGTGGTCATGGGGACGGGCGAACCGCTCGACAACTATGATAATTTTGTAAAATTTGTCCGCATGCTCACGGATGAACACGGCCTTCACATCAGCCAGCGGAATGTAACGGTGTCCACCTGCGGCATCGTGCCGAACATGCTGCGGCTGGCGGATGAAGGATTCCAGATCACGCTTGCCCTGTCCCTGCACGGCTCCACCCAGGAGAAGCGGCGCCGACTCATGCCGGTGGCCAATAAGTATGATCTTTCGGAAGTGCTGGCAGCCTGCGATTCCTATTTCGCAAAGACGGGCCGGCGGGTGACATTTGAGTACAGCCTGGTCCACGGAGTCAACGACAGGGATGAAGACGCCCGGGAACTGACGGCGGTTTTAAAGCCGCGGAACTGCCATCTGAACCTGATCCCGGTCAACCCGGTAAGGGAGCGGGAGTTTGTGCGGCCGAGCAGGGAAAATGCCCTGAATTTCAAAAATAAACTTGAAAAAAGCGGAATTAATGTTACTATAAGAAGGGAAATGGGCTCTGATATTGACGGGGCCTGTGGACAGCTCAGACGCCGTTATGCGGAGGAAGAGGACTCAATGGACAGGATATAAGGAGACGGATATGAGGACATTTTCGATTACAGATGTAGGAATGGTACGACAGGTGAATCAGGATTATGTCTATGCGACAGATAAGCCTCTTGGTATTCTCCGGAATCTTTTCGTGGTTGCCGACGGAATGGGCGGACACCAGGCGGGAGACTATGCTTCCAAGTATACGGTAGAAGTGCTGAAAAGAGAACTGAAAAACAGCGAAGGCGAGGATGTGGAGAAAAGTCTGGTCAGCGCCATCAAGACTGCCAACCGGGAGATCATCCGGGAGGCATCCGGCGACACCCATCTCAAGGGGATGGGTACAACGGTCGTGGCGGCGACGGTCATGAACCAGATGATGTATTTCGCCAATGTGGGCGACAGCCGGCTGTACCTGATCAATCAGGGGATCCAGCAGCTGACGAAAGACCACTCCCTGGTGGAAGAGATGGTGAGGCTGGGCGGCATTAAGCCGGAAGAGGCAAAGCATCATCCGGATAAAAACATCATCACCAGGGCCATCGGCGCCAAAGCAGATGTAGAGGTTGATTTTTACGAGCACCGCCTGAAACGGGGAGATATCATTTTGATGTGTACAGACGGGCTCAGCAATATGGTGGAGGATGAAGAACTGTTCCACATTGTCCAGGGCGGCAGGGATATCGTCGAGGCCGGCCAGACACTGGTGGAAGTGGCAAAGGAAAACGGCGGGACGGATAATATAGGGGTTGTCCTTGTAGAGCCGTTTGCAGATGAGGTGAGTGTATTATGATCAAAGAAGGAGTTGTATTAGGGAAACGTTATGAGATACTGGGGCGCATCGGGAGCGGCGGCATGGCGGATGTCTATAAAGGCAAAGACCATAAGCTGAACCGGTTTGTAGCCATCAAAGTGCTCAAAAGCGATTACCGGACAGATGAGGTATTCATCAAGAAGTTTGTCAGCGAGGCGCAGGCGGCAGCGGGCCTGATGCACCCGAATGTGGTCAATGTCTATGATGTGGGCCAGGACCGGGGGCTGTACTACATGGTCATGGAGCTTGTGGAAGGCATCACGCTGAAAGATTATATTGAAAAGAAGGGCAGGCTGTCGCCGAAAGAGACAGTCAGCATCTCGATCCAGATGGTGACAGGGCTTCAGGCTGCCCATAATCACCATATCATACACCGGGATATTAAACCGCAGAATATCATTATCTCAAAAGACGGAAAAGTCAAAGTGACGGATTTCGGCATCGCCCGCGCAACGACGTCCACCCAGACGATCAGCACGAGCGTGATGGGGTCTGTCCATTATACATCGCCGGAGCAGGCCAGAGGCGGCGTGGTGGATCAGAAGAGCGATATCTATTCGATCGGCATCACCATGTATGAGATGGTCACGGGGCATGTGCCGTTTGACGGGGATTCAACCGTTACCGTGGCGCTTAAACATCTGCAGGAGGAGATCACATCTCCGGCGGACGAGGTGCCGGACCTCCCGTACAGCCTGGAATGCATCATCATGAAGTGCACCCAGAAAAATCCCGCCCTCAGGTATCACGACTGCGCTTCCCTCCTGCTGGATCTGAAGCGTTCGCTGGTAGACCCGGACGGGGATTTTGTGGCGCTCGGCGTTATGTCCGGAGCGGCATCCGACCGGACCGTCGCGATGTCGACGGAAGAACTGGAACAGGTCCAGAGACGCGGATACAGCAATGACGACGATTATGATGACGATGAATATGACGATGATGAATATGATGAAGATGGCGATTACGACGATGATTACGACAGGGATGATGACCGGAGATACAGCGGCCGCAGGCGGCGCGGGAAAAATGATGTAAACCCGGACACAAAGCGGATCATGAAGATCCTGATGATCGTTGCCGGAGTTGTTGTCGCGCTGCTCATCCTTTTCCTTGTGGGAAATGCAGCCGGATTCTTCAGCGAGCCGGGACTTGTGCAGAATGAATCGGAAATGGTGAAAGTACCGGATCTGCGGGGCAAGACCGAGGAACAGGCGCGCAGTGAGCTGAAAGATACCGGCATCGGCATGAAAGTGGAAAATGAACGCCAGCCTTCCAACAAGTACAAGGAAGGCGAGATCATGAGCCAGGATCCGGCGCCGGATACAGAAGTGGCGAAAAATTCAACGATCACGGTTGTCATCAGCAGCGGTGAAGAGGCAAAGATGGTCAGGGTGCCTGATGTGACAGACCGGTCGGAGGCAGATGCGGAAAAATCCCTTCAGGCTGCAAAGCTGACGGTTGTTCACGGAGAGGCGGCTTACAGCGATGATGTTGAAGAAGGAAATGTCATTTCCAGCGATCCGGTTGCAGGTACGGAAGTAGAGGAAGGCACGGAAGTAACGATCGTGATCAGCCTTGGGGCTGAGCCGGCGACTGTACCGGACCTGAGGAACAGATCTGCATCCGATGCGGAAGCGGCTCTCAAAGAGGCGGGACTGACAGGGCATGCAAGTGAAGAATACAGCGACAGCGTGGAAGCCGGCAAGGTGATCTCGCAGAGCGTCGATCCCGGGAAGAAAGTGGATAAAGGGACGTCTGTCAATTATGTTGTCAGCAAAGGCCCGAAGACTCAGCTTGTCGCGGTCCCGGATATTGTCGGCGCTACGGATGACGCGGCGCTGAAGCGTCTTCAGGAAGAAGGCCTTGAGGGAGTATATGTGGAAGAAGAGTATAGCGATTATCCGGTTGGTACGGTAAGCCGGATCAGCCCGTCTGTCGGGGCAAAAGTCGAAAAAGGCAGCCGGGTGCAGTACTGGATCAGCATTGGCCCGAAGCCGTCAGAACCTTCCGGAGAAACAGAGACGGGCACGGATACGGATATCGGCACCGGAGCCGCAGTTGACTGATGTTGTGCAGGTCCTGAAAGAAGATAAACAGTTATATGCATGGTAAAATCGTAAAAGGAATTGCCGGATTCTACTACGTTCACGTAGCAGGATCCGGTGTTTATGAGTGTAAGGCAAAAGGGATCTTCCGCAAAGACGGCATAAAGCCGCTGGTGGGAGATGATGTGGAGATCGAAGTCCTGGATGAGAGAGATATGGAAGGCAGCATCATGGAGATCCTTCCGCGAAAGAATGAGCTGGTCCGCCCGGCAGTGGCCAATATCGACCAGGCGCTGGTCGTATTTGCAGTGACAAAGCCGGCCCCTCATCTGAACCTGCTGGACCGGTTCCTCATTATGATGGAGAGCCGTGGTATTCCGGCAGTGCTCTGTTTTAACAAGACGGATATCGGCAGCAGCCCGCAGATCGCGGAACTGAAAGAGATCTATGCTGCATGCGGGTATCCGGTTGTTTTTACAAGCGCGAAAGCAGAGGAAAATATAGAACCGCTCAAAAAGATGCTCAGGGGAAAGACAACCGCCATCGCCGGGCCTTCCGGCGTGGGCAAGTCTTCGCTGATCAACCTGGTACAGTCCGGCGTGACGATGGAGACGGGCAGCGTCAGCCAGAAGATCGGCAGGGGGCGGCATACGACAAGGCACGCAGAACTCCTGGTGATCGACCGGGATTCCTATATCGTGGATACCCCGGGGTTCAGTTCGCTCTACATCAGTGATATAGAAACAGACAGGCTGAAATACTGCTTCCCGGAATTCCGCCCGTACGAGGGCAAATGCCGGTTTAACGGCTGCGGGCATACGCATGAGCCCGACTGCGCGGTTAAGGAAGCAGTGGAAGAAGGAAAGATCCCTGCCAGGCGGTATGAAAATTATCTGAACCTGTACAGGGAGCTTCAGGAAAGGAAGAAATATTAGAATGAGAAAGAATATCCTTGCACCGTCAATCCTGTCGGCGGATTTTAAAGAGCTGGGCGCCCAGATCCGGGAAACAGACCGCGCCGGTGCGGAATACATCCATTTTGATGTGATGGACGGGATCTTCGTGCCGAGCATTTCTTTCGGGATGCCGGTGCTCAAGTCTATCAAAGGGATGACCGGACAGGTGATGGACGTGCACCTGATGGTGACGGAGCCGGTGCGCTATGTGGAGGAATTTGCAAAATGCGGCGCAGATATCATAACGGTCCATCTGGAAGCCTGTGATGACCTCGGCGAGACGCTGGAGGCGATCCACCGGAGCGGCGTGAAGGCAGGGATCTCGGTCAAGCCGGGAACGCCTGTCGGCGCACTTGCGCCTTATCTCGGACAGGCGGAGATGTTCCTGATCATGAGCGTGGAGCCGGGATTCGGCGGACAGGCGTTTATTCCGGAGTCATTGGACCGGATCAGGGAACTGAGGTCTATGCTGGATGCGAAAGGGCTGGATACGGACATAGAAGTGGACGGCGGCATCTACCACAACAACGTGGGCGAAGTGCTGGCGGCCGGCGCAAATATCATCGTATCGGGCTCTGGTGTTTACAAGGGAAATATCGCGGAAAATACAGAGCGGTTCATGGAGATATTGAGAAGCTATGAGTAAAAGGACAGTGATCGTGAGCGGCGGCATGCTGGAAGAAGATTTTGTGCTGCCGATCCTGAAAAGTGAAGATACGGAATTTATCATCGCCGTTGACCGCGGGTTGGAGTTCCTGTACCGGCATGACGTCAGGCCGGATTATATCGTGGGGGATTTTGACAGCGTCCCGCATGAACTGGTGGATTATTACCGGGAGCAGGTGAACGTCCCCATCCGCGAGTTCAATCCGGTGAAAGATGCGTCCGATACAGAGATCGCGCTCCGGCTGTGCCTGGGGCTGAACCGGAAGCAGATCTGGATCCTGGGCGGAACCGGGAACCGGATCGATCATCTGTGGGCCAATGTGCAGTGCCTGCAGATCGCGCTGGATGCGGGGGCGGACGCCCGGATCATTGACAGCCACAATCGGATCCGTCTGCTGGGCGGAGACATTACGCTTCGCAGGGAGGAAGCCTTCGGGCCGTATTTTTCTCTTTTCCCGCTGGAGATGCCGGTGGATGAACTGACGGTGACGGGAGCGAAATACCCGCTTAAGAACCATTTCCTCAAACCGGATGACAGCCTGTGCGTGAGCAATGAATTCGCAGAAGATGAGGTGAAGATTTCGTTCGTATATGGAAAAGTGATCCTGATGGAGACGAGAGATTAAGAAATCGGAGTCGGCGTTGACCGGCTCTTTTTTTTCAGGAGTGGCAGCAAGAAAGCAGCAATCCGATGATCAGACTATTGAGGGTTTGCGGGCGCTGTGATATAATCCAAATGTTGCAGTGGGATCTTTTCTGTCAGAAAGAATTTCCATAAACAGGAAAATCAAAGGAGATGTGAAGATATATGAAATTAGGGATCGTAGGACTTCCAAACGTAGGGAAGAGTACATTATTTAATTCTCTGACAAAGGCAGGCGCGGAATCCGCCAACTATCCGTTCTGCACGATCGACCCGAATGTGGGCGTGGTGACCGTGCCGGATGAAAGGCTGAATGTCCTGGGCGAGATGTATCACACGAAGAAGATCATCCCGGCGGTGATCGAGTTCGTGGATATCGCAGGCCTGGTAAAGGGCGCGTCCAAAGGCGAAGGCCTGGGCAACCAGTTCCTTGCGAATATCCGTGAGGTGGACGCCATCGTACACGTGGTGCGCTGCTTCGAGAATACGAATATCGTCCATGTGGACGGGAGCATCGATCCGATGCGCGATATCGAGACGATCAATCTGGAACTGATCTTCTCCGATCTGGAAGTGCTGGAGAGGCGGATGTCCAAGACGGTCAAACTTTCCCGCAACGATAAGAATGCGGCGAAAGAGTATGCATTCCAGGAGCGCCTGAAAGCGCATCTGGAGGACAATAAACTTGCCAAGACCTTTAAGACAGACGATGAAGACGAGGCGGCCTGGCTGAATGAGTACAATCTGCTCACCGCGAAGCCGGTGATCTTCGCGGCAAATGTATCCGAGGACGACCTTGCAGACGACGGCGCTTCCAACGCGGGTGTGCAGGCGGTCCGTGCATATGCGGCAGCGGAAGAATGCGAGGTGTTCGTCGTCTGCGCGGAGATCGAGGAAGAGATCTCCCAGCTTGACGATGATGAGAAGAAAATGTTCCTGGACGACCTGGGGCTTAAAGAGTCCGGGCTTGAGAAACTGATCCGCGCGAGCTATCATCTGCTCGGCCTCATCAGCTACCTGACGGCCGGCGAGCCGGAAGTCCGCGCATGGACGATCAAAGCGGGGACAAAAGCCCCCCAGGCTGCCGGCAAGATCCATTCCGATTTCGAACGCGGATTCATCCGCGCCGAAGTGGTAAGCTACGACGACCTGATCGCCTGCGGCTCCCATGCGGCGGCCAAAGAAAAGGGCCTGATCCGCCTGGAGGGAAAAGACTATGTAGTCCGGGACGGCGACATCATGCTGTTCAGGTTTAACGTATAAAGGGGCGTTTTTATGCATTATGATATTGCTTTTCCCAATCTCAGCATTTCTTTTGAGCATGTGGGAAAAAATGTTGACATTTTCGGGTTTAAGATCGCCTATTACGGGATCATCATTGGGACGGCCATCCTGCTCGGATTCCTGATCGCTGCAAAAGAGGCAAAGCGGACAGGGCAGAATCCTGAGGATTATATGGATATGGGGATCATCGGCGTGATCGCAGGCATCGCGGGTGCGCGGATCTACTACGTGATCTTCTCGTGGGATATGTATAAAGACAATCTGCTGCATATCTTCAATCTGCGCGAAGGCGGCCTTGCCATCTATGGCGGGGTGATCGGGGCGGTGATCGCTGTATTCGCGCTCGCCAGATGGAAGAAGCTGTCGCCGTTCCTGATCCTGGATACGGTGGCTGTGCCGATCCTTAACGGGCAGATGCTGGGGCGCTGGGGCAATTTCTTTAACCGCGAGGCGTTCGGCGAATATACGGACGGGCTGTTTGCCATGCGCCTGCCCGTGGATGCAGTGCGTTCCGGCGACATAACAGAGCAGATGCGCGCGCATATGGAGACGCTGGGCGGCGTGGACTACATCCAGGTGAGTCCGACCTTCCTCTATGAGTCGGTGTGGTGCGCGGCGCTGCTCGTCATTCTCGTGCTGTACCGCAGACATAAGCAGTATGACGGAGAGCTTTTTCTTCTCTATATCTTCGGATATGCACTGGGAAGAGTCTGGATCGAAGGGCTTCGTACAGACCAGCTCCTGATCCCGGGGATCGGCTTCCCGGTTTCCCAGGCGCTGGCCGGATGTGTCGTCCTGTTTGCCGGGGCGGCGCTTGTCTGGCTGCGGACACGCCATAAAAGGAAATTCAGGATTAATGATAAATAAGTTGAAAAATGCGGATGATGCAATTATAATTACTATTGTGGAGAATTTTGCTGGTTCATTTTTCAGATAGATAAAGGCAGTTTGATTCACCCGATAAATTCCATCAGAGGAGGGAACGATTATGTTTTGTAAAAATTGTGGAGAACAGATGAATGACAATGCCCAGTTCTGTATCAAGTGCGGCGTTGCAAAAGGCGTAGGCAATCAGTACTGTGCAAACTGCGGCAAGCCTGTGAACCCCAATCAGGCAGTATGCCTGAACTGCGGATGCCAGCTGAACGGCCCTGTGAAGGCGAACGGCGGCAGTGCGGCAAATGGCGGGACCGACGGCAAAAGCAAGGTGACAGCCGGACTTCTGGGTGTTTTCCTTGGCTGTTTCGGAGTACATAATTTTTATCTTGGATATACGACAAAGGCGGTCATCCAGGTGTGCGTATCGGGCATCGCGATCCTGCTGTCCTGCTGCACGTTTGGCATCACGCTTATCGCTACGCTTGGAATAAGCATCTGGGGACTTGTTGAAGGAATCCTCATCCTGACCGGCAAGATCGATACGGACGGCAAAGGAAATCCGCTGGTATAAATGAAAGTACTGCTTGAGCCGTTTGATGACAGGATGCAGGACTGGCTCTTTTATATCAGTGCCTGCACAGCGGTCGTCCTGGCGGCCTTGTATCTGAGCGGGATCGATTTTTCAGACTTTCTGCCGGGGTGCTATATATACGGGCGGTATCATATTTACTGTCCGGGATGCGGCGGGACGCGTGCGGTCCGGAGCCTGCTTGGCGGGGATTTCGTGCAGAGCTTCCTGTACCATCCGTTTGTGCCGTATGCGGCGGTGGTCTATATATTGTTCCTGTGTTCAAATGTACTTTACCGCCTGCGGGCCGTAAAGAAGAGATTTCTGCTCAGGCCTGTATATCTGCTGGCGGCTGTTGCCATCATTATCGGCCAGTGTGCTGTAAAGAATCTTTTGATTCTGCTGTGAGAAGATTTAAGATATTATTACGGAGGAATAGGGAATGGGCGTAGCATCACTTGTACTTGGAATTATTGCGATCATTATCGGATTGTTCAGCTCGGGCAGCTTCGGCTGGCTGGGCGCGATCTTTGGCATTATCGGGATCATCCTGGGCATCCAGGGGAAGAAAGTCCCGGGGCAGGAGGGAATCTCACAGGGCGGACTTGTCTGTTCGATCATCGGGACGGTCCTGTGCCTCTTCCTTTTTGTCGCATGCGTTGCATGCGTGGCATGCATAGGCGTGGCGGGCACTGCAGGGGCAACCTTATAATAAAGAAATGTGGAAAAGGTAAAAAAGGGGATGGAGGGCATCCCCTTTTTTCTTTTGCGGAAAGGGAAGATGTTTATGGGAATTCAGGTGGGAGATATACTGATCCCCTGGTATGGCATGTTTATCGTTACCGGGATCGCGGCCGGCGCTCTGGCCGGATATATACTGCTGCGCGGCACGGAGATGGCGTATGATGATTTTGTCCAGGCGGCCTGCTTTGTCGGCCTTGGCGCGATGGTCGGGGCAAAGCTTCTCTATCTGGCTGTGTCCTGGGACGCCATCGATTTCTCGAGGATCACGGATCCGGAATATCTGAGCCTGCTGATGGGAAGCGGGTTTGTGTTCTACGGCGGCCTGCTCGGCGGGCTGGCAGGGCTGTATCTGTGCGGGAGGATCCTGCATATCCCGGTCCTTGCTCTTGCCCGGGAGACGATCCCGGTGATCCCGCTTGCCCACGGTTTCGGGAGGATCGGGTGTGCGCTTGTCGGGTGCTGCTACGGGATCCCTTACGACGGGCCGGGAGCGGTTGTCTATACGGACTCGCCGGCGGCGCCGCTCAATACGCCGCTTTTCCCGGTGCAGGCGGTTGAAGCGGCCGGGGAATTCGTGATCGCGGCTGTGCTGACCGTCTATATCGTCCGCTGCAGGAAGCAGGGGAAGACGCCCCGGAGCCTGGGGCTGTATCTCGGGCTGTACGCGGTCCTCAGGTTCTTCCTGGAATTTGTGCGGTATGATGACCATGAGCGGGGGATTTTCCTCGGGATATCTACATCGCAGTGGATCAGCGCGGCGGTCCTGGCGGCCGTGGTCCTGCACTTCAAAAGATACAAAAAAACCGACTGCCCTCTATAGACTTTTGTCGTTTTTGGCGATATAATAAAACCACATGTGAACATGCGGGCTGACTGCCCGTGCGCAGGCACGGATGGAAGCCCCCGCCACTGTATATTTTTAAGGAGGAATCATAAAATGGCAAGAAAAATGAAGACCATGGACGGTAACCAGGCTGCTGCTCACGTGTCATATGCTTACACAGAAGTTGCGGCGATCTACCCGATCACACCGTCATCCGTTATGCCTGAGCATGTTGACGAATGGGCGACACAGGGCAGAGAGAATATCTTCGGACAGACAGTCAATGTCGTAGAGATGCAGTCCGAGGCAGGTGCGGCAGGCGCCGTACACGGATCTCTGGCAGCAGGCGCCCTTACGACGACATTTACAGCTTCTCAGGGACTTCTTCTTATGATCCCGAACCTGTACAAGGTAGCCGGCGAGCAGCTCCCGGGCGTATTCAACGTATCCGCACGTGCGCTTGCAAGCCACGCACTTTCCATCTTCGGAGATCACTCTGATGTATATTCCTGCCGCCAGACCGGCGCAGCGATGCTGTGTGAGTCAAGCGTACAGGAAGTTATGGACCTGACACCGGTTGCACACTGTGCAGCACTGGAAGGAAAACTTCCTTTCATTAACTTCTTCGACGGATTCCGTACATCCCACGAGATCCAGAAGATCGAGACATGGGATTACGAAGACCTGAAAGATCTGGTAAATATGGATGCCATCGATGCGTTCCGTGCACACGCGCTGAACCCGAATCATCCGTGCCAGAGAGGTTCCGCTCAGAACCCGGATATCTTCTTCCAGGCAAGAGAGGCATGCAACCCGTACTACGATGCAATGCCGGGAATCGTTCAGAACTACATGGACAAAGTTAATGCGAAGATCGGAACAGATTACAAACTGTTCAACTACTACGGAGCAGAGGACGCTGAGCACGTGATCGTTGCCATGGGTTCTGTCTGCGATACGATCGAGGAGACCATCGACTACCTGATGAAGGCAGGCGAGAAAGTCGGCGTTGTTAAAGTACGTCTGTACAGACCGTTCTGCGCACAGGCGCTCATCGATGCGATCCCGGATTCCGTTAAGAAGATCTCTGTTCTTGACAGGACAAAAGAGCCGGGCGCTATGGGCGAGCCGCTGTACCTGGATGTTGTTGCGGCACTCAAAGGCTCCAAATTCGACGCGGTTCCGATCTACACAGGACGTTACGGCCTTGGTTCCAAGGATACGACTCCTGCTCAGATCGTTGCTGTATATCACAATGATGAGAAGGCGAAATTCACACTCGGCATCGAGGATGATGTGACACACCTGTCACTGAAAGCGGACGAGCCGCTCGTTACAACACCGGAAGGAACGATCAACTGTAAGTTCTGGGGACTTGGCGCTGACGGTACAGTCGGAGCGAACAAGAACTCCATCAAGATCATCGGTGACAACACAGACATGTACGCACAGGCTTACTTCGACTATGACTCCAAGAAGTCAGGCGGTGTTACAATGTCCCACCTGCGTTTCGGCAAGCTGCCGATCAAGTCTACATACCTGATCCATCAGGCGAACTTTGTGGCATGCCACAATCCGTCTTATGTAAACAAATACAACATGGTTCAGGAGCTTGTTGACGGCGGTACATTCCTTCTCAACTGCCCGTGGGATATGGAAGGACTTGAGAAACATCTGCCGGGACAGGTAAAAGCTTATATCGCAAACCACAACATCAAGTTCTATACCATCGACGGTATCAAGATCGGTAAAGAGATCGGACTTGGCGGACGTATCAATACAGTCCTTCAGTCTGCATTCTTCAAACTGGCTGCCATCATTCCGGAGGCAGAGGCGATTGACCTGATGAAGGCTGCTGCAAAAGCTACATACGGAAGAAAGGGCGACAAGATCGTTCAGATGAACTATGACGCCATCGATGCAGGTGCAAAACAGGTTGTTGAAGTGGCAGTTCCGGAGAGCTGGAAAGACGCAGCTGACGAAGGACTTGCCCAGCCGAAGGTAGACGAGAACGGAAGAAAAGACGTTGTTGATTTCGTTAAGAATATCCAGGCGAAAGTAAACGCTCAGGAAGGAAATACACTTCCGGTATCCGCATTCAATGATTACGTAGACGGATCTACTCCGGCCGGATCTTCTGCATACGAGAAACGCGGTATC
>CALWDN010000002.1 GCA_944376685.1 uncultured Mediterraneibacter sp.
AAGAGCAATATCGATGATGTGCTGGCGGCCATTGCCGACGAGACCAAACACGTGGTGGTACAGCCGGCTCCGTCCGTCCGTGCGGCTCTCGGCGAAGAGTTCGGCTATCCCATGGGAACGGACGTGGAAGGCAAGATGGCGGCGGCGCTCCGCAGGATCGGATTCGACAAAGTATTTGACACTGATTTCAGCGCGGACCTTACGATCATGGAAGAGGCCCATGAGTTCCTGGACCGGGTGCAGAACGGCGGCGTGCTGCCTATGATGACATCCTGCTCACCGGGCTGGATCAAGTATTGTGAACATTACTATCCGGATCAGCTGGCGCATCTTTCAACCTGCAAATCACCGCAGCAGATGTTCGGAGCAGTCACCAAGACCTATTATGCAGAGAAGATGGGCATTGCGCCGGAAGATATCGTATGCGTCAGCGTCATGCCCTGTACGGCAAAGAAGTTTGAGATCCGCCGCGACGATCAGGATGCGGCCGGCGTGCCGGACGTGGACATCTCCATTACCACACGGGAACTGGCGAGGCTGATCCGCAAGGTCGGTATCGACTTCCGGAGCCTGCCGGATGAAGGCTTCGATGATCCCCTGGGTGAATCCACGGGAGCCGGCGTTATCTTCGGCGCTACCGGCGGTGTGATGGAAGCGGCGCTGCGCACGGCAGTGGAGAAGCTGACCGGCGAACCGCTTGAAAAAGTAGAATTCATGGAAGTGCGCGGCACAGACGGCATCAAAGAAGCAACCTATAACGTGGCTGGGATGGATGTTAAAGTGGCCGTCGCTTCCGGCCTGTCCAACGCGAAGATCATCATGGACAAAGTCCGTTCCGGTGAGGCAGACTATCACTTCATCGAGATCATGTGCTGCCCGGGCGGATGCGTGAACGGCGGCGGCCAGCCCCAGGTGCATGCAGACGTGCGCAACTTCACCGATGTGAAAGCCCTGCGTGCGAAAGCCCTCTACGACAACGACGCGGCGAAGCCGCTCCGGAAGTCCCATGAGAATCCGTCCATCCGGAAGCTGTACAGCGAATATCTGGGTGAGCCGGGAAGTGAGAAGGCGCATCATATCCTGCATACAACGTATGTGAAGCGGACGGTGAATTAAATTTCTGTTTTCCGGACGAGTTGGTTCACGAAAATATTTGTCAATATTTCATGAATAACGAATGGATTCTGACACATCTTTGCTGCGCAGAATCACTTCCCCATCACAGAATCGACTGCCAAATACTTTTGAATCGCCCGTTCGGAAAACGGAAGATTTTTTACTGAAAGAAAGCTGTTGAGGAAGAGATTGTGTTCTTTTACAACCGGTTACGGTCAGAATGAGACTTTGTCTTGCTTGATTGATTATGATCTGCAGAGATCAGGGCGCGTCAAGGCCTTGCCCTTTGGGTGCTGCGCAGCCTTGACGCAGCCTGATCCTGCAGATATGATACAGACAAGCAGGCAAAGCATCTTTGCGGCCCAGATCCTGAGCCCCAGTCCGACATATTCTCTGGTTATTGTTTGTCGAACTGATCCGGGTAACTTTAGCACGGAATCACAAAAGAATTTCTGATCGGATGCGACTTTCACGGAATAAGGGATAAGGCCGGACCGATGACTGTGGAGCGGCTGTAGAAAAAGTAAAAAACGGAGCGCTGACTTTAGGAGCAGAGATGAAGTTGTCTGAGCGAATGCGAGTTCTTCATCTCTGCTCCTGTTTTTTGTCAGAGTTCCGTTTTTGTAGTTTTTCTTAAGCTGCGGAACCGGAGACGGGAAGGTTTTATCCCTTATTCCGTGAATCCACATTCTGATTAAATTCTTTTGCAGTATTCAGCGCTGTGCTTTACCACTCAGTTCGATAAACAGGAATTTTTATTCCAGCGATATATATCCGAACTCCCTGTTTTTGTAACTGATATCCACATACCCGCCGGAAGTGGTGTGATCATCCAGCATTCCGAAGTGTTTCTGGCTGATGTTGTCAAGGATGAGCGCGATATCTTCTTCGGATGTGACTTCCGCAGAGATTGTCTCCCCACTGTAGTCTTCGATGCTTTCGACGCTGGCTGTCCTTGACAGTCCGGCCTGTATTTTTTCAAAGGCTTCACCTGAGACGGAATCCGGGAATACGGTCATGCGCAGGCTTATGAGTCCTGCCGGATCGATATCTTCGGACGGCGTATATCCGTACGATCCCAGAAGGTCCAGGGTGTTGCTGAATCCGGGATAGATATACAGTCCGCCCATCAGGTGGCCGGAGTATCCTGTGGTTGAGGATGAGGCCTTGGATGTGCGGATGTCAGAGGTTTCAGCAGTGGAGAGGTCCTCCGGATCCGGCAGGTAGATATTAAGCTGCGCCACTTCGGTTTCGTTGACCAGCGTATCCGGATCCGCACTCATAAGATCTGTTTCATAAGCGTTCAGGAGCGCTTCACGCTGGTCCGGATTCAGCTCCAGCAATTCTTCGGTGCCGTACAGGTCGGTAACGGTGATGTCGTTGGTCCTGCTTTTGTCGATCTGTGTGACCGGGAAGAGCCGGCGGCGGTATTCTTCATCCGCAAGGAATCCGGTCATGGCTTCTTTAAGTTCATCGCGCCGGATCGCGTACTGTCTGGAGACGGTCCGCCCGCTGTTCAGCTTATAATGAAATACTGCGGTCATATACTCGCTGTCGGTGTGGTTTGATGCCGATTCGTAAACGGAATCCGGCGTGATGCCGTTTTCCAGGTTGTCGATGCCGGACTGTGCCAGGGTGTATGCGGCATCTGTCTGATTCGCGGGCACATAGCTTTCCGTTTCTGCTTTTATCCGGTCGTCATATCCGGGATAAGAAAAATAATATGAAAAGCTGTCCGGATAGATACTGACCGTTTTCAGCTCACTTTCATCTGGCAGGTACGTGTCGTATCCCGTCAGGTCAAACTGGAAGACGCAGAGGACGGCAGCGACGCCGGCGATGGCGGTCAGGGACGATTTCCAGCCCCGGAGCAGTTTCCGCAGATCCATGTGGAAGAGAAACTCGATCACCGCACAGAGGAGCACAGCGGCCAGCACGCTGAGCAGGATCGTTATGATTCCGTTCGGCACCTGCATGAAATCCATGATGATCATTGACGAGAAGATGGAGCATGGAATGACGATCAGGACTTTCAGCACCGGAGCGGACCGGGGAAATGCCAGCGCGCTGCCGGCGGCTTCTGAGGGATAGATCCGGTACAGAAGGAACGAGGCTGTCATCAGGACTGCACCGACTACAACAGCTGCGGCTGTGAGTGTGAAAAATGTTCCCGTGCTGCTTTCGTGAAGGACATATACAAACAGGCCGGCCGGTGACAGATGGAGAGCGAGCCGTTCGGTAAGGGTCTGGCCGGTGGTGTAAAATGAATGGAAAAAATCCCCCTGCAGCATGAAGATGCTGTACAGTGCGATCAGCGGGTACACGGAAACAGCCAGGCAGGCCAGCAGTGCGGTCACGGTGCGGCCGGCCAGTACGGTGGCGAATATACATGCATTATAGAGGACGAAAACCGCCGCTATGCCGCCCAGCACTGCGCGGAGGCAGAGTACGGCTGCGTGTCCTGTCATGGGAACAAGACCGGATGCTGCCATCACAGCCGCAGTCAGCGCGGCGCAGATGAGATAGGGCACATACAGCATGGTCAGTCCGGACAGATACGACGCTGCGTACAGGCGTCCGCGCCTGACCGGGAGCGCATGGTAAAGATCCAGCTTCTCCCTGGAGTGGATATGCCAGAACCCGGTCAGCGCACAGAGCAGGACCAGGATCGCGAATGTGCAGGCAAACAGCGCCAGCCGGCTGCAGTTGAACAGCGTGGGCAGGTAGTCAAGGAAAAACGAAAGCTGATCCGGATCCTGTTCATATCCCGGCCCGTTCATGGAGTTCAGGTAAAGGATCGAATAGACGGGCATCATCAGCAGGAAAGCTACGGCGCACAGCGCCGCCAGCCACATCCTGTGGCGGATGTTTTCCCTTATGAGTTTAACGCAGGAAATCTTTGATGTCATAACCAGCCACCTCCGTTTCGCTGATAAATATTTCTTCCAGGGTGAGCGGGAGCGCTTCCACGAACAGGGGCTCCTGAGCCTGGGTCTTCTTCAGGGTCTCCGTCCGTTCGCCGCGGACAGTCAGGGTGAGGAGCGAGCCGGTGCGCTCCATTTTCAGGATCCGCAGGCTGCTGATCAGCTCCTGTTCCCTGCGGGAGTCAGGGATCACACACTGCAGTTTGCAGATGTTATTCTTCGCGTCGTCCAGATCCCGGGTGAGGAGCAGCCGGCCTTCATGCAGCAGGCCGATGCTGTCGCAGATGTCTTCCAGTTCCCGGAGATTGTGGGAGGAGATCACCGGCGTGAAATCCCTCTCTATGATCTCGGCGGCGATCAGGCTCTTTACGGCCTGCCGCACGACCGGGTCCAGTCCGTCGAAGGTCTCGTCGCAGAGCAGATATTTCGTGCCCGCGCACAGGCCCAGCAGGATGGACACCTGTTTCTTCATGCCTTTTGAGAAGGCGTGGATGCTCCGCTTCGGGTCCAGCCGGAACCGGGCGGCCAGTGCGTCGAACTGTTTCCGGTTGAAGGACGGGTAGATCATGGCGTAATAGTCCCGCATCTGACGGATGTCGGCATTGGGGAAGAAGTAAGGCGTATCCGGAAGAAAGCAGATCTGCGCTTTGGCTTCCGGGTTCTCGAATACGGGTGCGCCGTCGCAGAGGATTGTGCCGTCGTCCGGACGGATGACGCCGCTGATCATGCGGAGCAGGGTGCTCTTGCCCGCGCCGTTTGATCCGATCAGTCCGAAGACCATTCCCTCGCGTATCTTTCCGCTGACGTGGTCGACGGCGTGGATACCGCCCAGTGTTTTGTCAACATTTTTCAGTTCGATCAAGGTTCTTCCCCCTTTCGGTATACATCGTTTACAAGGTCGAGATACTGCGCTTTGGCGATCCCGAGGGCCCGGCCTCTGTCCATCAGCGCTTTCGCCGCTTCAAGAAGAGATGCCTGCTCTTTTTTGTTCAGCTCCGCGGTGTCCGCCACGAAATTGCCCCGTCCCTTTACCGGGTAGATATATCCTTCCTGCTCCAGAAGGGAAAAGGCTTTCTGGATGGTGTTCGGGTTGATGGACAGCTCAACCGCCAGGGAGCGCACGGAAGGCATCTGGCTGTCCGCGGGCAGGACGCCCTGGAGGATCAGCGTCCGGAACCGTCCGGCGATCTGTTCGTAGAGCGGCAGCTTGCTCTGGTAATTAATAGAGATCATAATCTTCCTTTCCGTGAATCTTTGGTTTTAAAGTGTACTATTAGTATTAGTACACTTAGTATAGCATTGCATGAGGGAGAGGTCAACAGGAAATAAGGAAAACCATCCGGAAAAGCTTGTGTGCAGGATGAAATAGTGATATGATATCCCTGTTCAATCTGAACGGACGAGAACAGTTTCATACGGAAAGGAAACGGAGAAGAACGTGACCTATAGAGAAGCAAGGGTATATTTGGACGAAATGTCGAAATACGGAAGTGTACTTGGCTTGGATACGATTCGAGGTCTGTTGCGTGAACTTGGGAATCCCCAGGATGACTTGAAGTTCATACATATTGCAGGAACGAATGGCAAGGGATCTGTGCTTGCATACACTTCGATGATATTGAGTGAGGCAGGATACAGGATCGGGCGGTATGTTTCACCGACAGTGGTTTCCTATCTGGAACGGATACAGGTCGATGCGGAGTGGATCAGAGAAGAAACTTTCGCGCGGCTGACTGACAAAGTGAGAGATGCTATTGCCCGGCTTGAGGAAGCAGGAGAACCGCTTCCCACAGTCTTTGAGACAGAGACGGCGATAGCTTTTTTATATTTCAGGGAAATGAACTGCGATCTGGTGGTGCTGGAGGCGGGCCTGGGCGGCGCGCTGGACGCCACCAATATCGTGAAAAATACGGTGTGCGCGGCATTCGCCTCCATAAGTCCGGATCACCTGGGCGTGATCGGGGATACGCTGGAGGAGATCGCGGAGAATAAAGCCGGCATCATCAAACCGGGATGCGCGGTCGTCTCTTCGGCACAACGGGAAAATGTGTCCCGGATCCTCAAGGGCCGGGCAAAGGACTGCGGCTGCAGTTATGCGGAAGCTGATCCAGCGCAGGTAAATATTATAGAGGAAAGCTACCGGGGGATCCGGTTTTCCTATAAGGAATTCCGGGACCTTTACACCCATATGACGGGGAAATACCAGACCGGCAATGCGGCGGCGGCGCTTGAAGTGATCCGCGCCCTGCGGGATAAGGGATATGAGATCCCGGACAGCGCGGTAAGGCAGGGCATGGAGAAGACCCGGTGGCCGGGCCGGTTTCATGTGATCGGAGAGAAGCCGGTATTCATTCTGGACGGAGCGCACAACGAGGATGCGGCGCTCCGGCTGAGGGAGTCGGTGGAGTCCTATTTCCCGGGGCGCAGGCGGCTCGGGATCATGGGCGTGTTCCGGGACAAGGATTATGAGCGGATCGCGCAGATCATGGGGCCGGTCATGGATGAGATCCGGCCCGTGGATCTCCCGGACCGGAACCGGGGGCTTCCGTCCGGAGAACTTGCCCGCACGCTTGAGAAATACTGCCCCTGCGTCAGAGACGCCGGGCAGGGCAGTGTCGAAAGCGCTGTAGAGGCGGCGCTGGCGGATGCAGGGGAGACGGATGTGATCCTGGCGTTCGGTTCGCTGTCTTATCTCCATGAGGCGAAGGCGGCGTATGACCGGATCAGAGAAGCAGATGAAAAGAGGGTATGAGATGACAGATCATGAGAAAATAAAACAGGCGGTACGTCTGTTCCTGGAAGGGATCGGCGAGGATGTATCGCGGGAAGGGCTCCGGGAGACGCCGGAGCGGATCGCGCGGATGTGCGAAGAACTGTACGGTGGGATGGATCAGGATGCATCCGCCCACCTGGCGAAGACATTTAACGTGGAAAGCAGCGGGATGGTGATCGAGAAGGATATTACCTTTTACTCCACCTGCGAGCATCATATCCTTCCCTTTTACGGGAAGGCGCATATCGCCTATATCCCGGACGGGAAGGTGGTGGGCTTAAGCAAACTGGCCCGCACCGTGGAAGTCTACGCCAGGCGGCTGCAGCTTCAGGAGCAGCTGACCGGGCAGATCGCGGACGCGCTGATGAAGTATATGCAGCCGAAGGGCGCGCTGGTCATGATCGAGGCGGAGCATATGTGCATGACCATGCGGGGCATTAAGAAGCCGGGCAGCAGGACCGTGACGCTGGCAAAGCGGGGTGTGTTCGAGACAGATCCGGCGCTGGAAGAGCAGTTCTTCCGGATGCTCCGATGAGACGTGTAAACGCCGTCCTTGCCCATCCGCTGTACCGGAAATGCTATGCCCGGCTGGAAGAACTGGAGAAGGACCGGATCTTCTGCCGCCATCAGATGCCCCATCTTCTGGATGTGGCGCGGATCGCGTATATTTTCAATCTGGAAGAAGGCGGGGGCCTGGACCGGGAGCTTATTTATGCGGCAGCGGTCCTTCACGATATCGGGAAATATGCCCAGTATGAGGAGGGCATCCCGCATGAACAGTCCGGCGGGCGGATCGCGGCGGAGATCCTTGACAGCCTTCCGGCGGACTGCGCATTTTCAGAGGCGGAGAAGCAGGCCATCCTGACGGCCGTCCGTGGACACCGGAGGCTGAGGGATGACGCGGAGCCGCTGGAGCGGTTCCTGTACCGGGCGGACAAGGCGTCCCGGATGTGTTTCGCCTGCCCGGCGGAAAAGGCCTGTGACTGGAGCGCGGAAAAGAAAAATATGGAACTCAAGATATAGAAAAAATCGGACAGGAGACAGACAGCTATGCGGATCGGCAGCAGGGAATTTGACACGGCACATCATACATACATCATGGGGATCCTGAACGTAACCCCCGATTCATTCTCGGACGGGGGCCGTTACAACGGCCTGGATGCGGCGCTTGCCCATGCGGAGCAGATGGTCCGGGAGGGCGCGGACATCCTGGATGTGGGCGGCGAGTCCACACGCCCGGGGCATACCCGGATCAGCGATGAGGAAGAGATCAGCCGGGTGGCGCCGGTCATTGAAGCGCTGAAAGCCCGGTTCGATACGCCTGTCTCCGTGGATACTTATAAGAGCGCGGTAGCGCGGGCGGCCCTCGATGCAGGGGCGGATCTCATCAATGATATCTGGGGGCTGAAATACGATCCCCGGATGGGGAGGCTGATCGCGGAGCACGGCGCGGCGTGCTGCCTGATGCACAACCGGGAGCAGGCGGATTACGGCCAGTTCCTGCCGGAGTTCCTTTCGGATATGAAAGAATGTGTGCGGCTGGCTTGTGAGGCGGGGATCCCCCGGGACAGGATCATCCTGGATCCGGGCGTCGGCTTTGGCAAGACGTATGAGATGAACCTGGAGATCATTGACCGGGTTGACATCCTGAATGAACTGGGCTTTCCGATCCTGCTGGGGACGTCCCGGAAGTCCGTGATCGGTCTGACCCTGGACCTTCCGCCCCGGGAGCGGGAGGAGGGCACGCTGGTAACGACCGTGTGGGCGGTACAGAAAGGCTGCGCCTTCGTGCGGGTCCACGATGTGGAGAAGAATAAGCGGGCCATCCGGATGGCCGAAGCGCTGATGCATGCAGGTAAACAATAATGGAGAGAGAAAACATGGACAGAATCAGAATTGAAGATCTGGAAATATTTGCCTATCACGGCGTATTTCCGGAGGAGAATACACTGGGGCAGAAGTTTGTGATCTCTGCCGACCTTTATACGGATACGAGAAAAGCCGGGCTTAAAGACGACCTGGCAGAATCCATCCATTACGGGGAAGTGTGCGCGTTTATGGAACTGTATCTGAAGAAGCACACCTACAAACTGCTGGAGAGCGCGGCGGAGCATCTGGCGGAAGAACTGCTTCTCAAATACGAGAACCTTAAGAAAATCCGTCTGGAGATCAAGAAACCCTGGGCGCCGATCCGTCTGCCGCTCAAAACGGTGAGCGTGGAGATCCTGCGCGGAAAACATACGGCATACATCGCCCTGGGCTCCAACATGGGCGGGAAAGAGAACTATATCCGGGATGCAGTGAATAAGCTTGGGCAGATCCGCGGATGTACGGTGAAAGCGGTCTCGGATCTGATCGGGACGCCGCCCTACGGGGTGACGGACCAGGATGATTTCCTGAACGGCTGCCTGGAGCTGGAGACGCTCCTCACACCCCGGGAGCTGCTCCGGGAGCTGAACCGGATCGAGGCGGAAGCGGGCCGGGAGCGGACCATGCACTGGGGACCCCGGACGC
This sequence comes from uncultured Mediterraneibacter sp., assembly GCA_944376685.1. Taxonomy (GTDB): domain Bacteria; phylum Bacillota; class Clostridia; order Lachnospirales; family Lachnospiraceae; genus Mediterraneibacter. The sequence continues at coordinate 9,328 of CALWDN010000002.1, forward strand.
TGGATCTGGATATCATTTTCTATGACGATGAAGTGATCCGGGAAAAAGACCTGTGCATCCCCCATGTGGATATGCATAACCGGCGGTTCGTGCTGGAGCCGCTTTCACAGATCGCGCCATATATGCGACACCCGGTATACGGAAAAACAGTGGTGGAAATGTATGAATCTGTAAAAGAATAAACAGAAATAAGATAAAAAGAACCGGAGCCGACGATGAGGCTCCGGTTTGCTGTTTTAAATGCAGCAGATATTAGTTGCCGCCTTTTTTGACATTCAGTGCAAATACGAAGTAGAGCACCGGGATCACGCATCCGAGCAGGCTCTGTACGCTGAAGTCCATGAACAGTGAGATCACGGAAAGTACAAGCGCGATCGCACCAACGACTACGGCCGGCGTCGCTTTTGAAGCATCTTTTACGGCACGCAGTCCAAAGATGCCGCAGAGGATGTCAAAGACACCGCCCAGGATCACGAAGACTACGGTCAGTCCGATGAGCCCTGCGACAACGCCGGCTGACGCGCCGCCTGCAGCGCCTCCCGCAGCGAAAAGCCCGCTCGCAAGAAGCCCGAGAAGAAGCGTGAGCGCACCGAAAATGATCTGAAGAATAGAAACGACTTTCAGTCCTGTTTTCATTTGTAACCCTCCTTTAGAAAACTGTCTGTTTTATAAAACCGATTTATTTTATCATTTTTGCTGATAAAAGACAAGATTATTGCGAAAAATCATTTGGATATGTCCCATGCATCTGATAAAATATTTCTAACAGAGAAAAGGAGGATGCCGGGATGCAGGTTATTGATTTTAAAGACGCCAAATGCCGCCATTGTTATAAATGTGTCCGCCACTGTGCGGTGAAAGCCATCTGTGTCCGGGACGAGCAGGCCCGGATCATGGTGGACCACTGCATCAACTGCGGGCGGTGCCTGGAGGTCTGTCCCCAGAATGCGAAGACCTTTGCCAGCGATATGGAGCGGGTAAAAGGGTATCTGAGACAGGGATGCCGGACGGTTATCTCCATCGCCCCGTCCTATGCGGGGGTGCTGGATTACGACCGGCCGGGTCAGGTCGTGGACGCGCTTTGGCGGCTCGGGTTCAGCGAGGTCCGGGAGACGGCGGAGGGCGCGGCCCTGGTGACGGACGAGTACAAGAAGCTGATCCGGGAAGGGCGGATGCCCAATATCATCACCACGTGCTGTCCCAGCGTGAACGATCTCATCGAGAAATATTATCCGGAGTGCGCGCCTCTGATGGCGCCGGTCGTATCGCCCATGATCGCCCACGGACGCTACATAAAGAAGCTGTACGGGCCGGATGTAAAGGTTGTGTTCCTGGGCCCCTGCATCGCCAAGAAGCAGGAAGCCGTCGGAGACGACCGGGTGCGGGGTGCGGTGGATGCGATCCTGACCTTTGAGGAACTGGCGCTCTGGCTGAAAGAAGAGGGGATCGATCTCCATGAATGCGGTGATATGCCCATGGGCAATCCGGATCCGGAGATCAACCGTCTCTATCCGGTGAGCGGCGGCGTGATCCGGTCCGTGATCACGGAAGAAGAGGCGGACGGCTATCACAAGGTGTTCGTGGACGGGCTGGAGAACTGTATGGAGATGCTGGACTGCCTGAGAAAAGGCGAACTGGACCACTGCTTCATTGAGGCCAATGTGTGCGAGGGCGGATGTGCGAAAGGGCCGGCTTCCGCACACTGGAACACATCCTACGTGAAGACGAAGGTGAAGATCGAAAATGCGGTATCCTACAAGAAAGCGCGGGATCTGCCGGAAATGACGCAGGAAGAAATGTACAAGGCATTCGGGAACCGGAGCATCGAAGACCGGCAGCCCACGGAGGCGCAGATCACTGCGATCCTCCGGTCCGTCGGGAAATATACCGAAGAAGATGAACTCAACTGCGGGGCCTGCGGATATCCGACCTGCAGGGACAAGGCGGTCGCCGTGTTCCAGGGGAAGGCGGAAGTCTCCATGTGCATGCCCTATGCCCTGGCCCAGGCGGAGTCCATGTCCAATGTGGTCATGGATGTGACGCCCAACATGATCTTTGTGGTGGATCATGATATGAAGATCCTGGACTGCAACCGGAAGGGGCAGGAGCTGCTCGGCGTGGGCCGGCAGGATGCAGTGGGCCGGTACCTGTTCGAGTTTATCGAGACGGGAGACATTGAAGAAGCGCTCCTGTCGCAGGAACCGGTGCTGCATAAGAAGACCGAACTGAACAGTGGCAGGATCAAAGCCGAAGAGACAGTTGTCTGCATCGAGAACCGGGATGCCGCCCTCGTGATGTTCCGGGATATCACGAGGGAAGAGCAGGTGAGGGAGCAGCACTACAATCTGAAGATCGAGACGGTGGAGATGGCCCAGAAAGTCATCGAGAAGCAGATGATGGTGGCGCAGGAGATCGCAGGACTTCTGGGCGAGACGACGGCTGAGACGAAGGTGACGCTGACGAAACTGAGAGATTCCATCCTGAACGAGGAGGAATGAGTATGAGTGTGAGTATTGATGCGGCATGGAAAAGCCTGAATAAGCATCAGGAGGAACTGTGCGGGGATAAAGTGGAGATCTTAAAGACGGAGGAGTCGGACATCCTGATCCTGGCGGACGGCATGGGAAGCGGCGTCAAGGCGAATATCCTGGCCACACTCACCTCCCGGATCCTGGGGACCATGCTCCGGGAAGGGGCGCAGATCGAATCCTGCGTGGAGACCATCGCCCGGACGCTCCCGGTGTGCAGCGTCCGGAAAGTGGCCTACGCCACATTTTCCATCCTTCAGATCTATCACGACGGCCGGGCATACCTGGCGGAATTTGACAATCCTTCCTGCATCTTCATCCGGAACGGGCGGATCGTTGATTATCCCTATGAGGTCCGGGAGATCGGGGGCAAGAAAATACATGAATACAATTTCACCGTGCAGAAGAACGACTGCTTCATCCTCATGAGCGACGGCGTTGTCTACGCAGGCGCCGGATCCATCCTGGACCTGAACGGATGGACCTGGGAGGCGGTGGCGGACTATGCCTTGAAATGTACGAAGCAGAGCATGTCGGCCTCCCGGCTGGCTGTCATGCTCAGCCAGGCCTGTGAGGAACTGTATGAGGAGAAGCCGGGGGATGACACGACGGTGGCCGTGGCCCGGGTGATCGAGCGAAAGATCGTCAATATCTTCACCGGACCGCCGAAGTCGAAAGAGGATGACGGCAGACTGATGCACGACTTCATGCATGCGGAAGGGAAGAAGGTGGTCGCCGGCGGGACCAGCGCCAACATCGCGGCCCGCATTCTGGGGGAGGAGATCGTGACCCGGATCGACAGCCGCAATCCGGATGTGCCGCCCACGGCGGAGATCGAAGGGATCGATCTGGTGACCGAGGGCGTCCTGACCCTGGGCGGCTGCCTGAAGCTTCTGAAGAAGTACGTGAACGATGAGTTCGACGCAGAGTTCTTTGATGAACTGGATGCGGACAACGGCGCGTCCCGGCTGGCAAAACTTCTGATCGAAGAGTGCACGGAACTGAATCTTTTCGTCGGTACGGCGGTCAATGCGGCCCACCAGGAAACCGAGCTGAACTTCGACCTGAGCATGCGCCAGAATCTGGTGGACCAGCTGATCCGTACGGCAGAGGCCATGGGGAAGACCGTAAAAGCCGTTTATTACTGAATCGGTTATCGATTGAACCGGTTATCGATCGGACTGCCTATTGAAGTTCGGTCAGCGGCCGGAAATCATAGCCCATCTCTTCCCACCGGGTCAGCAGTTCATCCAGCACTGCGGCGTTGGTGGAGGAGGTGTTGTGCAGCAGGACGATGGCGCCGGGGTGGATCCGTCTCGTCAGGATATCAAGGGCGTCCTCCCGGGCGGGCTGGGCATCCTGGTTCCAGTCCTCGTAGGCCAGGCTCCAGAAAATGGTCTTGTAGCCAAGATCCTTCGTCTCCTGCAGGCTGTCGCCGCTGTAGCGGCCCTGGGGCGGGCGGAGATATTTTTGCATATTCCGGCCGGTCGCCTCACGGTAGGCGTCTTCTACATCCGTCAGTTCTTTTTCGAGAGATCCCATGTCCAGCTGAGTCAGATCCGGATGATGCCAGGTATGGTTCCCGACGATGTGTCCCTCGTCAGCCATCCGCCTGACCAGTTCCGGTTCAGATTCAATATAAGTCCCGACGACGAAAAACGCGGCCGGCGCGCCGTGTTTTTTTAATGCGTCAAGGATCGGCTCTGTATTGCCGTTCTCATAGCCGCAGTCAAAAGTAAGGTAGAGGACTTTTTCTTCAGTGTCCTGCGCGTAAAACGCATCGTATGCGGCCAGTTCCTCCATCGTTGAATTGCCGTCCGGGCGCTCCCCGTCCTCATGGAACTTCAGCCCCCAGCCGGTCCCGGCGGAGACGGAGGCAGAAGCGGCGGACGGTGCGGCTTCCTTTTCTGTAAAATGTTCTTTCAGGAAGGCGGCGCCGGTCCCAAGCGCCCAGGCCAGGGCCAGGAGGAGCAGGCGGCCGGCGGGGCGGCAGAGTTTCTTCAGATCAGATCGTTTCATAGATACTTTCCCGTACAGATTGTCATAAAAATATATGTGCCAGTCAGGCGCAAAATTACTGCCTGCATCGTTGAAATACACAGAAAATTCTGGTATTATGGATAAAAGTGAGTGAATGGGCGGTCTGTAAAAACCGCCGGGGCGAAAAGAGCTTAGGAGGAAGTTATGGCACAGGATTATACAGGAATGGCGATCGGGGTATTTGAACTGGAAAGCGAGTGCATCTGTTTTGTGGCGCTGGACGCGGCGGCGAAAGCGGCGGATGTGAAGATCCAGGGGGTTGAGAGGAACCGTCTGAAATCAGGCGCCTGCGTAAAGATGCGGGGAAGCGTTTCCGATGTGAAGGCGGCCATGGAGGCTGCACTCGACGCGGCAAAGGGACGCTCAAAAGTTGTTTCCCATACGATCATCGCCGCGCCGTCAGAGGATGCGGAGACAGCGATCGCGATGACGATCTCGAAATAACAGGAAACGATCAGACAGACGCAGGAAAGGACAGGTAAAAAGATATGACATATGGAGCTTATGGACTTGTGGAAGTCGTAGGAGAGGCGAATGCCATTCTGGTGACAGACCGTATGCTTAAAACTTCTGAAGTAGAATATGTGACACAGGATACGAAGTGCGGCGGACATGCCCTCGTATTCGTCGGCGGTGACGTGGCGGCGGTAAAAGCCGCGGTAGACAGTGTGAAGGAAGATCCGCCGTGCGAAGTGGTCGAGACGGCTGTGATCTCCAATCCGTCACAGGAGATGAACGAGATCGTGGAGATGTTCATCAGCCGCAGAAAAAAATAAGCAGAATGTAAAATACAGGACAGGACCTTGACACATCCCGCTGAAAGAATTATTCTACTCATAAGATACTAACTTTCGAGTAGAATAACCTGGAGGCGGGATATGTTTTATTGTCGGGAAAATGAACTGAATAAATTAAATAAACGATACAAGGATGGAAAATTTGAATGTATCGTTATATATGGGAGGCGGAGGGTTGGAAAAACCGCACTGATCAATGAGTTCTGCAGGGGTAAGAAAAATATATTTTTCTCTGCACTGGATACGACTGCCTCAGAAAATCTGAAGACGCTGTCCAAAGCAATATATGAGAGTAAAAATCCTGATACTGATGCGGCCTGTGCACCGGAGTTCCGTTCATATGACGATGCTTTTGCTGAGATCGGGCGTATGGCGAAAGATCAGAGGATGATATTTGTTATTGATGAGTATCCGTATCTTGCCAAGTCGGATCCCTCTGTTTCTTCCAGGCTGCAGCATCTGATCGACCGTCAATGGTCAGACGGAAGTCTTTTTCTCATCTTATGTGGCTCATCCATGAGTTTTATGGAATATCAGGTCCTGGGGTATGAGAGCCCGCTGTATGGCAGGAGAACAGCCCAGCTCAAAATTGAGCCGCTGACATATCTGGAAACCGCGGTTTTTCATCCGGATCTCAGCATGGAGGACAACGCGCTGATCTACGGGATCACAGGCGGAATACCGCATTATATCAATAAACTCGGTGTGCGGGATGATCTGGACGATGCGCTTCTTGAGAATCTGTTCGATCCGTCCGGTTATCTGTTCGAGGAGCCGGAAAATCTTCTGAAACAGGAGTTAAGAGAGCCGGGAGTGTATAATTCGATTATAACTGCTATCGCAGAGGGAGCCTCAAAGCTTAACGAGATTGCTACGAAAACCCGGATTGCCACAGGACCGTGCAGTAAATATCTGAAAGTGCTGACGGAACTGGGAATTATCAGGAAAGACACGCCGGTTACTGAGAAACCTGGAAAAAGAACCATTTACATGATCAAAGACAATTTTTTCCGGTTCTGGTATCGGTTTGTGCCGCGAAATATTACAATGATTGGCAGCGGACGAATAAAACAGGTGTATGAAACTGCTGTAAAAAAACAGTTTTCAGATTATATGGAACTTGTTTTTGAAGCGATGTGCCGGCAGTATCTGATCCGGTATGCACAAAATCTGCCGTTGACTCTTACAGATATCGGGCAGTGGTGGGGGACTGATGCAAAAAGGCGCAGACAGGTCCAGATTGATATTGTAGGCATAGCGGCTGAAAAAGACGAATACCTTATCGGTTCCTGTAAATATAAAAAAGAACCAGTCGGTGTAGACGAACTGAATCTGCTGAAAGAATATGCAGAAGTTTTTGGGAAAGGCAGAAAGTATTATTTTTATATTTTTTCAAAAGGCGGATTTACGTCCGGACTGAGAGAGCGGGAAAAGCGCGGCGAAGTAACTTTGCTTACTCTGGAAGATATATATGATGCTGAGTGAGATTAACACAGGAAATGGAGACAAGTATGAAGAAGTCAGTTTTATTTTTTGACATAGACGGCACCCTGCTAAGCGAGAAGACGGGGATGATCCCGGAGAGTGCGGTGCAGGCGCTTCACGAGGCGCAGCGTCGGGGCCATATGCTCTTTATCAATACCGGGCGGACGAAGTGCAGCGTGCCCGATGAGATCCGGAGATACCCCTTTGACGGATTCCTCTGCGGATGCGGGACGGGCATCTACTGCCACGGTGAGGAACTGTTTACAAGTTCCCTGTCCCGGGAGCGGGGGCGCGAACTGATCGCCATGGCGGATGCCTGCGGGATCGGCGCGGTCGCGGAAGGACAGGATGATATTTATTTCCCGGAGAAACCGGGCCGTTTTAAAGTGCTGGAGATGATGCGGGAGCATTTTAAAAGCCGCAGGATGGGGATAGAACATACTCTTGAGAGCGGATGTTTTGTCTACGACAAGCTGTTCGTGTTTGCGGACGGACAGAGCCGCATGCAGCGGTTCCTGGATTTTCTCGGTGAGGACATGGAGGCCATGGACCGGGGCGGCGGTGCGTGGGAGATCATCCAGAAAGGATATTCCAAGGCAACGGCCTGCCGGTTCATCCTGGACCGGTTTGGATTTACGCTGGATGAGGCTTATGTGTTCGGGGACAGCAGCAACGACCTGGCGATGTTTGAATTTGCCGACCACGCGGTGGCCATGGGATATCATGACCCGGTGCTGGATCCCCATGCCGAGTATGTGACCACGGAAGTGGAGCAGGACGGGATCGCCCGTGCGCTGGAGCATTACGGACTGATATGAGACAGAAATGAGGTGGATGACTTATGAAGATTTTTGCGTACAGCTACAGAGAATTTGACGAGGCGGAATATTTTCAGAAATTTGCAGGGCAGTTCGGGGTGGAACTGGGGTACACGACAGAAGATCCGACAATGGAGAACGCATATCTGGCGGAAGGATATGAGTACCTGAGCATTATCACGACAAAGATCGACGCAGAGCTGATGCAGAAGTTCCATGACCTTGGCGTGAAAATGATCTCCACCCGGACCATTGGCTACGACCATGTGGACATCGCGGCTGCCAAACGGCTTGGCATGCATGTGAGCAATGTGTCCTACTCGCCGGAATGTGTGGCGGACTACACGGTCATGCTGATGCTCATGTCCATCCGGAAGATGAAGCGGATCATGCAGCGGGAGGAGATCAACGATTTCTCCCTGCCGGGCATCCAGGGCCGGGAGATGCCGGACCTGACGGTGGGCGTGCTCGGGACGGGGCGCATCGGCCGCTCGGTGATCCGGAATCTGACCGGATTTGGCTGTAAGATCTATACCTATGACAAATTTGAGAGTGAAGAAGTAAAGGCGCATGCGCAGTACACAGATCTTGGGACCATTTACAGGGAGTGCGACCTGATCACCCTGCACATGCCCCTTCTTGGCGATAACTTTCACCTGATCGACGCCGGAGCCATCAGCCGGATGAAGGACGGCGTGGTGATCATCAACACGGCGAGGGGCGGCCTGATCGATACGAAAGCGCTGATCGACGCGCTGGAGTCCGGCAAAGTGGGCGCGGCCGGGCTGGACGTGATCGAGGATGAGTTCGGCATGTATTATTATGACCGCAAATCCGACATCCTCAGCAAGCGGGACCTGTACATCCTGCGCGGCTTCCCGAATGTGACGGTGACGCCCCACATGGCGTTCTATACGGACCGGGCGGTGAGCGACATGGTGAAAAACTCCATGCTGAGCTGTATTTACAGGGAAGAGGGAAAAGATGATCCCTGGGCGGTCGTATAGCGTCGGTAAAATCTTTTCAGAGCTGACAGGGTTCGCCTTTTTTCGTGGGTTTGCAGTGGTATACTGGGGCAAACTTACGGAAAAGGAGCAGGACAATGACAAAAAAGAAGAAAATCATCCTTATCACGGCAATATCCGCGGCGGTCCTTGCGGCCTGCGGCTGCGCTGCGATCTACCGGTATTTCAGCCGGTTTGACGCCGCGGATTATGTGCAGGCGGTGCTTGACACATCATACAAGAACGAGACAGACCTGTATGTGGAGATCACAGGGATCCCGGAAGAAGAAGCGTCCCGGATCTTTGATGAGAATCTTGATGTAACAATGGAGGGATTTGAGCGGTCGGACATGCCTGAGGAAATGCTGCCCCGGTACCGGGAACTCTTCAGAGAGATCGCGGAAAGGGTGAGCTACAAAACGGGGGAGCCGAAGCGGCAGGAAGACGGGACGTACATCGTGCCGGTGACGGTCAAATCCATCACCCTTTTCACGGATACATACGGGACTTTTCAGAGCCGCGCCCAGGAGTATGCCGAAAAAGTGACGGACCAGGTGACGGCAGGAGCGCAGATGCCGACAGAAGAAGAGATGCAGAAACAGGTCTATGAGATCTATTATGACGTCCTGAAAGAACGGGTGGATTCGGGGATGCTCTACGGGGCTGCCCGGGATATCGGCGTCCGGGTGACAAAAGAGGGCGTGCGGGACTTTTCCATAAACGAAGAAGATATGGAGAAACTGGATTCGCTGCTGATCGAGAGCGTACAGGAATGATGAAATACAGACCTCCATCCGCCGGACATCAGACCGGCGGGTGGAGGCTTTTTTACGGGGAAAAGGTTAGTTTTTTCCGTAGATTTTCTGTTGTCGGTATTCTGTAGCACTCATATGATAATATTGTTTAAATTTACGACAAAAATATCCGGTATTCGCAAAGCCTGTTTCTGCGGCAATTACAGCAACTGGTTTTTGCGTTGTACAGAGTTGTCTGGCAGCCTGTGACAAGCGGTATTGGATGAGGTATGCCACGGGTGAAGTACAGATGCCTGACTGGAATATGTTTAAGGCACCGCTTTTACTGAGCGATGCAGATGATGCGATCATATCGAGTGTGATTTCTTCTGCATAATGGTCGTGAATGTATTGTATCATGGTCTGCAGTTTTGCCTGTTTGTGATCTGGCTTGGAAACACCGGGAGAATGAGCAGCAACATCTAAGTGTCTAAACAAGATATCCCATATTTGTATAAGGTTTTGCAACGTATGTAATTCATTGTGTAAGAGATTTTCCTGATTGTCAATAATCTCGCACAAAATCTGAAGGATCTGATTATGCCATGGTATTTCAGGTTTGAAAATCTGGTACGAAATAGATGAATTAATAACCGGAGCAACATATTTTTCATAAATGATACTGTTTTCGGGTGCTAACAAATAAGGCGAAAAAACGATATTTGGGGCATAGGCTTTACTGTACGCCTCATAGCGATGAAGTATACCGCTATTGATAAAAATGCCGCAGCCTTTTTGCAATTCTATCCTGTTTGTTCCGATGAGACATATTACTGTATTTTCAGAGGATAACAGGAATTCAAATTCGTGGTGCCAGTGCCAGTCAATCCGATGAAGATCAAACTGCCAGATATCTTCGGGATAGAAGGCAAATGGATAGCAGTCATTTCCGTGATTGACAGCTTCATACAGGGTATCATCGGTAGTTGTTTTATAAATATTCATTGTTACATCTCCAAAACACAACGTTAGTTGTAAAATGAGAATCCCGTCATATTGTTTCGGCAGAGAATCCTTTAAGGAAGAGGATTCCTTCTGATTTCTTCCGGGATTTTGTTTTACAATAGTTAATAGTATCTATAAGGGCAGTGAAAACTGTCCTTTTTCTTTTGTGTCATCAAATGATATCCTGTTCTTTGTCCGACGGCAGAAAGGAGTTAAAATGAGAACGCCCGCCTGCCGCTTGATCCGGACCGTGTAAAACGTCTGCTGGTCATCGGTGAAAATGCGGACTGTATGCATGCGCTCGGCGGCGGCAGCCCGGTGGAGATGGGCAAATGGATATCCGCTGCGGACAGCGTGGTGTGGAGCTGGTATGCGGGGCTTGAAGGCGGCCGGGCTCTCGCGGAGGTGCTGTTCGGTGAGGTGAATCCGTCCGGAAAGCTGCCGGAGACATTTTACAAGCGGCATACCGACTGTTCCGCCCATGCCCTGGGCGAGTTCCCGGGCGGGGCGAAAGTGCAGTACCGCGAAGGCGTGTTTGTGGGATACCGCTACAATGACGCGTTCCATGTAGAGCCCCAGTTCTGCTTCGGGCACGGGCTCTCGTATACGCAGTTCCGCTATTCAGACCCTGCGGTGCAGAAAACGGAAAGCGGGATGACCGTTTCATGCGTGGTGGAAAATACAGGAAGCATGGCGGGCAAAGAGACGGTGCAGGTCTATTTCGCGCCAAAGCACCGGAAGGATGATGAACCGGTGCAGCAGCTCGCCGGATTTGAGAAAATTTCTCTGGAGCCTGGAGAAAAGAAGAAAACAGAGATCCGTACAGCTGCATGCGGCCCTGATATGGAGATCCGCATCGCGGCTTCCTCAAGAGATATACGGCTGGTGGTCGATGCGGATCTGTAAGCGCGCTGTATTCTGAAAGGGGGAAAAACGGAATAAATAATTGATATATAATCCTTAAAAGGATATTATAGGAATATATCATTTTTATGAATGGGAGAGTCAGGATGAACAAGATCGGAAAGATAAAAGGATTATCCATTGCCGCTGTGCTTTTACTTGCCGCCTGCATATCAGGCTGTTCGGATCCGGAGCAGGCCCCGGAAGTGGAAGGCAGTGCAGAGGCCCCTGCCGCCGATACTCTGGCAGAGATACCGGAGTACAGCGGCGAACCTTATGTTGAGGTCAATGACAACCAGCCGGAGTTCGAGGATTACGAGCTGACGGCAGAAGCCTTTGAGGAATACAGCGAGCTTGACGAACTGGGCCGCTGCGGCCCTGCGGAAGCCTGTGTGGGCGAGGAGACCATGCCCACAGAAGAGCGCGGGAATATCAGCTCCGTAAAGCCGACCGGCTGGAAGAATAAAGAGTATGACAGCGTGGACGGCGGGCATCTCTATAACCGGTGCCATCTGATCGGATTCCAGCTCACCGGGGAGAATGCCAACGAGGAGAATCTGATCACCGGAACACGCTACATGAATACCGAAGGGATGCTTCCATTTGAAAATATGGTCGCAGAATATATCCATGAGACAGACAACCATGTGCTGTACCGGGTGACGCCGGTATTTGAAGGCGACGACCTGGTTGCCTCCGGCGTGCAGATGGAGGCGGAATCGATCGAGGACGATGGCGAGGGCATCTGTTTTAACGTCTATGTCTACAACGTCCAGCCCCAGGTCACGATCAACTATGCGACCGGCGACAACTGGGAAAGCGATACGGCGGAAAGCGGAGAAGACCTGTCCGGATACGATGAGACGGATCAGCTGGAGGATCCGGAAGGAAGCTGGGCGGAAGAGGAACAGACCTATATCCTGAATGAGAATTCCCGTAAATTCCATCTTCCGGGATGCTCCGGCGCGGCGGACATTAAAGAGAAGAACAAAAGAGAATTTACGGGCACAAGGTCTGAATTGATCGAAGACGGCTATGAGCCGTGCGGGAACTGCAATCCGTAAAACGGAGACGGGAGGGTGATGCATTGATGGGAAAATACAGGAGGATATTCGTGGTTGTCATGGATTCGCTGGGCGTGGGCGCGATGGAGGATTCGCCGGAATTCGGGGACATCGGAGTAAACACGCTGGGGCACATCGCACAGTCGGTCGGGACACTTTGTATGCCCAATCTCCGGAAAATGGGGATGGCCAACCTCACTCCGCTTAAGTGCGTAGAGCCGGCGGAAAAGACGCTCGGGTATTACGGGAAGCTCCGGGAGAAGAGTAAAGGCAAGGATACCATGACCGGCCACTGGGAGATGATGGGGCTGGAGGTCACAAAGCCGTTTAAGACATTTACAGAGACCGGATTCCCGCCGGAACTGATCGCGGAACTGGAGAAGCGGACCGGACACAAGGTGATCGGAAATAAGAGCGTCAGCGGCACAGAGATCCTGGAAGAACTGGGCGAGGAGGAGATCGCCACCGGCCACATGATCGTCTATACATCGGCAGACTCTGTGCTTCAGATCTGCGGAAACGAGGAGACGTTCGGATTGGATGAGCTGTACCGCTGCTGCGAGATCGCCCGGGAGATCACGATGAAAGACGAATGGCGGGTGGGCCGGGTCATCGCCCGTCCCTATGTGGGGAAGAAGAAAGGCGAGTTTAAGCGTACCAGCAATCGGCATGACTACGCACTGAAGCCGTTCGGACCGACCGTGCTCAATGCGCTTAAAGACGCGGGATATGATGTGATCTCCGTTGGAAAGATCAAAGATATATTCGACGGGGAAGGGATCACGGAAGCATACAAATCAAAAAGCTCCGTCCATGGCATGGAGCAGACCATCGGGCTGGCCGGGAAAGATTTCCACGGGCTGTGCTTTGTCAATCTGGTGGATTTTGACGCCCTCTGGGGGCATCGGAGGAATCCGCAGGGCTATGCGGAGGAGATCGAACGTTTTGATGTGAAGCTTGGAGAACTTCTGCCTCTCCTGAGGGAAGAGGATCTGCTGATCATCACGGCGGATCACGGGAACGATCCGACCTATACGGGAACAGACCATACCCGGGAGAAAGTGCCGTTCCTGGCATATTCGCCGTCCATGAAGGCCGGGGGAGAACTTCCGGAAGGAGATACATTTGCAGTGACCGGAGCGACCGTTGCGGATAACTTTGGCGTAAAGATGCCGGAGGGAACGATTGGAGAGTCGTGGCTCGGGAAACTGATATAAGGTAAAAAGCAGATGGGGAAGACTCCTGCCTTTGGCGGTGAGTCTTCTTTTGAATAATGCAATGGAATATTGATTTCTTGTAATATGGATAAAAATATGATAGACTCATTTTATCTTAAGCGGCAGGCTTATCGCCACATCTTATGCCGCCAGAGATTCTGGTAGTTCTTTGCCTCAGCAATCCGGAGGCGAAAATCAACCGCTTGTAACTTACTGTGACATCCTATATAATGAAGAAAGGAAAAAGCCTATGAAAAATGAACTTGCCGGGGATATTGCTCTGGCAAAAGGGAAAATTCAGTATGATACGTATTGTAAACGGATCCTGGCTAATAAAATCATTCTTGCATGGATACTGAAATATGCTGCAGAAGAATTTGTGGATATGGATATTGGTCAGATCAAGGAATGTATTGGAACAGACATACAGGTGTCAGAAGTAAATGTTCTGCCCGGAAGAACAAATATATCGTGGACAGAACGTATCACAGGTGAATCAGAAGAAGATTCGGTACCGGGTGAGGGAGAATTGTATTATGATATCAGGTTTTCTGTATATTATGCCCGCCAGAAACAACGAATTAAGCTGATCATTAATGTGGAGGCCCAGAAAGAATTCAACCCAGGATATTCGATTATTACAAGAGGAATATTTTATGGAGCACGAATGATCTCGGCACAGAAAGGAACTGAATTTGCCGGCAGAGATTATGATAATATCCGCAAGGTGTACAGTATATGGATCTGTATGAATACACCGGATTATATCGGGAATGCTATATCGTTTTATAATATTCAAAAGCGTGATGTCATCCCGGGGATTCCGGATGAGAAAGAAGCTTATGATAAAATCTCCGTTGTCATGATCTGTTTAAATGCAAAGTCGGAGAAAGGTAATCGTTTGACAAAGATGCTGGGGGTACTTTTGTCTCCGCGTCTTGAAACTCAGGCAAAAATACATCGGCTGGAACATGAATTTGACATACCGATGGAAAATGATATGGGAGAGGAGTTGAACCAAATGTGTAATCTGAGTGATTATGTGGAGGAGCTCGGAATAGAAAAAGGAATAGAAAAAGGAATAGAAAAAGGAATAGAAAAACATCTCGGCCAACAGGTAAAGAAGAAGCTTGCCAAAGGCAGATCAGTTGAAGAAATCGCCGATGAGCTGGAAGAAGATGAAGCAACTATTCGAAGGATATTAAAGAATATAGAGTAACTGTATTATAAAAATGAGGACTGTTATTTTCTTGAAAAAGATACAAAATAAGTGGAAAATTCTTGACAAATGATATTTATCACAGTATACTATACCAGTGGCTTGCGAAAGCAGGCCACGGTACAGGGGATTGGTCAAATGGTATGATAGGGGTCTCCAAAACCTTTGGTGGGAGTTCGATTCTCTCATCCCCTGCTCTTAAAGAACCAGAATTGCTTGAAATAAGCGCTTCTGGTTCTTTTGTTTTGTCTGGAAAATCTTTTGTATCTGTAAGTCCGTTGCAGTATTCCCTGAACTGTGACATACTTAAAAATCCCATGATAAAATCTTTATTTATTCCCCATAATATTTATCAGCAATATGCAGGACTACCACATTATACCAGGAGGTACAGACATGAACAGAGAACTTATGACGCAACAATTAAACGGGTATCTGCAGGATTTGAGAGAAAAAGAACGAAGCGAGCAGACGATCCGCCAGTATCAGAGAGATATCGCCGCATTTTTGGATGAGGCGGGAGAGAAGCCGTTAGATAAGGCGCTGGTGATCTGGTATAAAAAAGAACTGGGAGAAAAGTATTCTCCTGTCAGTGTTAATACTAAACTTGCAGCAATAAACGGGTTTTTCAACTATCTGGGGCGAAATGACCTGAGAGTCCGGCAGTTAAGGATACAAAAGAAAGCCTATTGCAACAGCGGCCGTGAACTGACAAGGCGGGAATATCTTGCATTGGTGAACACGGCTAAGAAGATGAAAAATGAGAAGCTGGCCATGCTGCTGCAGACAATCTGCGGGACCGGGATCCGTGTATCCGAATTACAGTATATCACTGTGGAATCCATCCGCTGCGGGGAAGCCGTGATCCAGATGAAAGGAAAGACGAGGACGATCCTGATCGCGGGAAAACTGAGAAAACAATTGATCAGGTATATAAAAAGAGAGGGGATCCATACGGGCCCGGTCTTCATCACCAGAAATAAAAGACCGATGGACCGCTCGAATATCTGGAAAATGCTGAAAAGGTTATGTGGAAAAGCAGGGGTCAACAGACAGAAAGTATTTCCCCATAATCTCCGTCATCTGTTTGCGAAATGTTTCTATACGCTGGATAAGGATATTGCAAAGCTTGCAGATATACTTGGCCATACCAGCATAAATACAACGAGGATATATATCATGGGATCAGGCCTGGAACACAGCAGAAAAATGGATCGGTTAGGACTTGTCATATGACCACATAATTTACCTTATGTGGTAGATTACAGGATAGTTTACATAAAAAAACCTGTCTATGGTGTAGTATAGACCAATGTTTTATCAGTGTCAATAAATCTGAATATCTTTTTTATTGCCTTATAAATCTGGCATCTATTGCTTTTTCCCTGTTGCAGCCCATTTTTATCGCGAAGTAACCACATAAGGTAAATTATGTGGTTATTTCGGTATAACCGAAAATGAATGCTGCAAAGAGTAATAAGGGAGGAGAGCGAATGAAGATGAAGAAACTGGCAGCACTTCTTCTGGCAGGATGTCTCATCATTGGAAATGCGGGAGTAGCAGTGGCAGCTGGAACAGAAAACCAGGATGATGGACAGAACACGCAGGTGGTATCAGAAGAAGAGGATAACGAAAACATGACCCCCGGTACACCCGTGGAGACTTCGGAGGCTGAAACGGATGAAAAAAATGAAACAGACGGGGATCAAAAGAAACCGTCAAACACCAAAGAAGATATAACGCAAGGAACGAATAGTGAAGAAGAGAAGATTGCACCGCAGAGCAAAGAAGTAAAAGCAGCGTCCCGTGCGGCGGAAGACAATTCTCTTGACACTGTGTACGTATCAGCAGAGGGAAATGATGAAAGCGGCGCAGGAACGCAGGAAAGTCCGGTTGCTTCACTGGCGAAAGCGGTCAGCGTCGTTAAAAGCGGCGGAACGATTCAGCTTTTAACTGATTTAGATGCAGCCAGCCTGACGTACATTGAAGCTAAGACAGTTACTGTTAAGGGCAACGGGCATTCTATTACCAGATCCGACGGATTTGCACAGAAGAACGATTTAGCCCGTGGCGGATATAATCCGGCAATAATTGAAGTTGCCAACGGTGCATCACTGAGATTGGAAAATATTACGATCAATGATGCGTTCAGACAGGAAGCAGATACGTATCTTGAACAGCTTACCGGTGATAGCAATAAGAACAATGAACAGAAAGTTCAGGATGCGATTATAGCCGCATACCATGGAGGCGGCACTATCACTCTGGGAAGTGGAACAACTCTGAAAAACTTCGGAGGAATGTCTGCGGTTCGTGTAGGCGGCCAGGGTGAATCCGACAGCAGCTCCAGTAAGCTGATAATGGAGTCCGGAAGTAAGATTGTAGATGATAATCTTGGAAGCCGTAAAGGCGGCGCAGCTGCTATATGGAGCCAGGGCGGCATCGTAGAAATGAAAGCCGGTTCATCGGTTAGTAACATCGCTGGACGTGCCATTTTCCTTGAAGACGGCGGCGTTGCTGACGTATACGGTGCAATAAGCGGTATTACTGCAAACAGTTACATGACCTTCGATCCGGGTAAGGGCAGCAACCCGGGCGGCGGCGGTACAAATAACGGATTTGCAGGTATTGCGGCAGCAATCACAGGCAACTCAACATTTACTTTAGGAGAAGGCGGAACTGTTTCCAATATCGTAAGTGATGCAGGCAATGCCTCTGACATAGCGTTTATGCTGGTTGGTTCAAGCCTTATAACAGAAAAAGGCTCTAAGATATCCGATATTAATACTATAGGCATTGTCGATAACAATGGCGGAAAAATCGATATCAACGGTACAGTATCCGGCTGTACGACAAAGAATGTACTTTTCCGTTTAAGAGGTGCAGCGGTCACTTTTGTTTTAGGTGAAAGCGGACTCATTGAAAACGTTTCAACCACCGATGCGGGAATAGTGTATTTGAATGGGGGAACTCCTACCGTAGAAATCAGCGGAACCATTCAGAACGCAGAAGTTGGAAGAAGCACATGGGCTGTGATATTTATGTCGCCTAACGGAGTTAGGGAGCAGGGAACCCTTAAGCTTACATCCACAGGTAAGATAACCAACATAACGAAAGGATATGCGATTACCGCTCAGGAATCGGCTAAAGTTTCGCTTGATGGTGAAATCAGCAACTGCAGCGGATATGCTCTTGAATATAAGACATATAAAACATCATTGGTAGACATAGGCCAGAACGCAAATATATCAAATACCAATGGCATTTATATAACTAAAGGACAGACTGCTAATGACACAAATCAGCATGTTGTTTTTGAATCAGGTGCGGCTATCAGCGATGTGGTAAAAATATCCGCATTTAATATAACGCTGGATGATGATTATTCCACTGTTAAACTGGGAAATGCCAGTGCAGATGCGGCGACTGCCATTAAGGATTCTGTTTCTGAGCAGCATTCTGACTGGAAAGTTATCGGTTTAAATGCGGCATGGATTCAGCCTTCGGAAAGTGAAGTTCATCTTACAGTAGACAGACCTTTTTCCGTAAAGAAGATGGGATTATTTGCTGCATATGTTCCTCTTAACGAAGACGGCACTCCAGTCGAAGGAGAAGGGGCAGTTCTCAAGGAAATCGATAATAGTGAAACATTAGATATAGAACTTACCGGATTAACTGCCGGACAGTCCTATGCGCTGATGCTTGTAAACAATGCGGAGTATACACTTACACCGGATGATATTACCATTTATACTGGCGGCGGTCAGGGAGATGAAGCATATGATGACGGATTCCCGGCGGTAACACTTGTTAATTCCGTCGATCTGAATTTTGTAAAAAATCCGGAAACCGGTAAGTATGGGTACGATCTGATGAGCCTCGAAGTTAACGGTAAGGTATATACTGCGACGGCTGAGGAGAGTCTGGTTGAGCAGCTTGTAGCTCTTGTTGAGGCTACATATACCTATGAGGACAATACTGTTGCAACAGACGATTCCAAACCTGGTGAATATGTAGTAACGCTTTCCTGGAAAGACGGGCTTAATGATGAAGATGTACGTGTTAACGGCAATAACGTAAAGCTTGGCGGGGAAGGAACATTAATTGTCCGTCATACTGATGACATCAAAGGAGCTCAGGACGGAACTACAACACATGAATTATTAGCGAATGAACCAACTGCTCCTGTAACAGAGCATGCAGAAGCGATCGCACCTTCTGGTTCGAAATTTTATACGAATGACGATACGGATCGAGAGGTTGAAGCAGCCGGCATCCAGCTTCTGGACGATGGTCTGCTTCTGGAGGGAGACGACAACAGACAGGAACTGATGGAACAGAAAGCGGCTGATTATCTGGGAGAGCCCGCTGAAGGGCAGGCGTATCGTTATGAGTTCCATTATCTGGATTTGGTAGATGCATTTAATGGAAATGCCTGGGTATCTGCTTCTAAAGGGACTACTGTTTACCTGCCGTATCCCGAGGGCGTGACTGCTGACACGGCTGAGGCTCTTGGAGTTAAAGTTGTACATTATAAGGATCTGCATCGGGAGTACGGCATCTCTGGTCAGGCAGAGGTGGAGGAAGCGGTAGCCAGGTGCGAACTGGAGACTATGGAAGTAGAATTTGATGCTAATGGAATCAAATTCGACGTTCCCCGCGAAGGATTCTCGCCCTTTGCCATTGTATGGCAGACTGAGGCCCACACCATCACAGCGACGGCAGGAGCGGGCGGAAGCATTGATCCGGCAGGCGCAGTAACGGTGGCAGAAGGCGCAGATGAGACATTTACCATGACTCCGGATCAGGGATATGAGATCGCAGAGGTGAAGGTGGACGGCCAGGCTGTTGACCTGCAGGATATCCTGGATAAGGACGGTACGGCAAGCTATACCTTTACCAAAGTAGACGGAGACCATACCATTGAAG
This sequence comes from uncultured Mediterraneibacter sp., assembly GCA_944376685.1. Lineage (GTDB taxonomy): Bacteria > Bacillota > Clostridia > Lachnospirales > Lachnospiraceae > Mediterraneibacter. The sequence goes on from CALWDN010000002.1 coordinate 29,071, forward strand.
TAAGTTTCAAGACAGCCGCAAAGGATCCGGATGCCGGGAAGCCGGGTTCCGGAGACCAGGGACAGTCGGGAACAATCGGCGACGGACAGGGGTCCGGCAGCCAGAGCGGACAGCAGGGCCAGAGTGTCAAGACCGGTGATACCGCAAATGTCGTGCCTTATGTTGTATTGCTGCTGGCAGCGATGATGACTGCGGTGGGAATTCTGGCATACAGAAAAGTAAGAAAGTGATGCTTTGATGGCGCGGGCAGAAGATTTAACCGGACAGAAATTTGGAAAGCTCACAGTTCTGGAAAAAACGGATCAGCGGAAGAATAAATATGTGGTCTGGCGCTGCCGGTGCGAGTGCGGAAAAGAAGTACAGGCCAGCTCAAAAGAATTGAAGAAGGGCAGTGTCTGGAACTGTGGGTGTGTGCCTAGGAAGAATGCCAGGAAAGGAAGAGTCGCGGAAGATCTGACCGGACAGCGGTTCGGCAGACTGGTAGCGCTTTATCCTACAGAAAAAAGAGACAGCAAGGGTTCGGTATACTGGCATTGTAAATGTGACTGCGGAAATGCAGCGGATGTGTCGGAAGCAGAACTGAGGCATGGGAATTACAGGAGCTGCGGATGCCTGAAGGCAGAAAACCAGAAAAAGATCGCAGACAAACTTCACCGGATCGACGGGACCTGTGTGGAGATCCTGGAAAAACGAAAATACAGAAAAGATAATTCCAGCGGATTCCGGGGCGTCTACCGCCTGAAGAACGGGCGCTACCGGGTGGATATCGGATTCCGGAGAAAGCGGTTTTACCTGGGGACATATGGAACATTCGAGGAGGCGGTGAATGTCCGCCTGAATGTGGAACATCAATTTCATGACGGGTTTGTAAAAGCCTATTATGAATGGAAAGAAAAAGCAGAGACAGACCCTGCCTGGGCAGAACAGAATCCTTTCCGGTATGAGGCCGGGACATACGTCTCAAATGATTTAAAGTGAAAAGAGATAAAAAGAGAACATAAAATAAAGTGCGTAAGTTGCCGGAAATAAGACTTACGCACTTTATTTTTAACTCTGATCCCTGTGATGCTCCGGCACGCACTCCGGGCATCCGTTCCGGGTGATCCCGAGGACCGATGCGAAAAGCACGGCTTCCGCATAGGTGTCGCAGCTGAAAATGTCGTCCGGGCAGATATCATTGATCCTGCATTCCGGCGTTTCCCGGTCCAGGTCGTGGATCTCGCCCGTGGCTTTGTTCAATATAAACTGTCTGCCGCTGTACGGCGGTTCATTTCGTCGCATAAACTCTGCTCCTTTCAATCCTGTTAATTATACCGTTTTATTGTGTTCCGGTCAAATTAGTGTTAAAATATTCTCATGCTTTAAGGAGGATTATAATTATGGCTGATTATGTGATAACTACAGATTCCAATTCAGATGTACTGCCGGAATTTATCAGAGAGAATAACCTGACGATCATTCCGCAGTATTATTCATTCGGCGACACCGTATACGGGGATGAGCTGAACATGCCGCCTCATGAGTTCTATGAGACTATGAGGAACGGGGAGCTGCCGAAGTCCCAGGCGAATAATCCGGCGGTGATCCGGGAGCGGTTCGAGAAGATCCTGAAAGAAGGGAAGGATATCCTTCACATCGCGTTTTCCAGTGCGCTCAGCGGCAGCTGCAGCAATGTGGTCGTGACGGCTAATGAACTGCTGGAGGATTATCCGGACCGGAAGATCCGGGTGTTTGACTCTCTGAACGCATCCCTTGGCGAGGGTGTATCCGTTTACCGTGCGGTGGAGCTCTGGAAATCAGGGAAGGGTATGGACGAGGTGTTCGATATCCTGACGGAAGAGCGGGATCATGTCAATGTATCCTTTACGGTGAATGACCTCAACCACCTGCAGAGGGGCGGACGTGTGTCGAAGACGACGGCGGTTGTCGGAAGCCTGGTCAACATCAAGCCGATCCTGAAAGTGACGGCGGAAGGAGAACTGAAGTCAGACGGCACGGTGAGAGGGCGTAAGAAGTCCCTGAAGACGCTTGTCTCCAGAATGGAAGCGACGCTGGATCTGGAACATTACGGCAAAGACCGGATGGTTGCCGTGCTCCACGGCGACTGCATTGACGAGGCGAAGAATGTGGCGGACATGGTGAAGGAGCTCGGATTTACAAATGTGATCATCAACGACGTGAGCCCTAGCATCGGCACCCATGCGGGCCCGGGCGTTGTGGGGCTTGTTCATTACGGACAGAAGCGATAAAAGAATACAGGAGATAAAATAAGGATGCGGCTTTGGGGCCGCATCCTTTCGTTTGCCTTACAGCAGACCGAAGTCTGTCATTGCTTTTCTTAATACTTCTTTGTGTGCGTCTTCCATTTCCGTCAGCGGAGCTCTTAATGAGCCCACTTCCCTGCCCATCATGTTCATGGCTGCCTTGACCGGGATCGGGTTTACTTCGCAGAAGAGGGCGTTTACCAGCGGGATCGCATCCAGCTGCATTTTTGCACTTCCTTCTACGTCGCCGGACAGGAATTTGTATACCATGTCGTGAACATATGTCGGAGCAATATTGGAAAGAACGGAGATCACACCGATCCCTCCGAGGGAGAGGAGCGGTACGACCTGGTCGTCGTTTCCGGAGTAAAGGTCGATATTGCCGTCGCACAGATGCATGATCTCAGCGACGGTCCCGATATTGCCGGAAGCTTCTTTTACGCCGACGATGTTATCTACATTTTTTACCAGTGCAGCCAGTGTCTGCGGCTGGATCGAGCAGCCGGTGCGGCTCGGTACATTGTAGAGGATCGCCGGGATGCTGACGGAGTTGCAGATCTGGGTGTAATGGGCGATCAGCCCGTTCTGGGTCGCTTTATTGTAATAAGGAGTTACGAGAAGCAGCCCGTCGGCTCCGTCTTTTTCCGCTTCTGTTGAGAGCTGTACCGCGGTCCGCGTGCAGTTGGAGCCGGTCCCGGCGATGACGGGGATGCGGTGTTTCACCCGTTCCACGGTAAAGCGGATCGCTTCGCTGTGCTCAGCTTCTGTCATGGTTGCCGATTCGCCTGTAGTGCCGCAGATGATGATCGCATCTGTGCCGCCGGCGATCTGTTCCTCCAGGATCTCATCCAGTTTGTCGTAATTGACTTCCAGATTTTCTTTCATCGGGGTGACGATCGCTACGCCTGCGCCTTTAAAAATTGCCATTCTTATTTCCTCCTCTTGATTCTGATTGCATTGCCTGCGGCAGTCCCGGACCGGGCCGGATCTGTCACAATAAAAGAAACGGCAAGATGTGCCGTCTCGTAATATACATCTGTATACCAGATAGCCCTCCATCCTGCGATGACAGTCATGCCGCTCTTTGCGTCATGCCCAAGGACAAGCCCTCAGGCAGCTTATCCTTTCGGCATATTCCCCTTTCCGGTGAGTTCATCTGCCCCTGCGGCATCCGTCAGCGTACTGTTGAAATATGCAACCTCTATCCTGCGTTTCTGTATTTACAGAAATCATAACACTGCCGTGCGCGGGTGTCAACTGTTTTACCGGAAGCATCATCTGTATTACGGAAAATCGGCTGCGGGAAAATCTGTTACTGTACATATCGGATGAGCCTCTTCCGGATCGTCAGTGCAAGGGTGATCTTCAGAAGGTCCGGGATGATAAACGGGGCCACGCACATGGAAAGTGCACTCCACAGTCCGATGGGGCCGGATCCCGGTGCGTATACGGCCATGAACCATGCCGTTCCCAGTGCATAGCATCCGGCCAGCCCAAGGATCATGGAGAGGGCGGCGGTCCGGGTGCTCCGGCCGAAGACGGATTCCACCGCCCAGGTGATCAGTCCGGCAAGGATCCATCCGAGCATATATCCGCCGGTGCTTCCAAGGAGGACGCCCGGGCCGGACGTCCCGCCGGAAAAGACAGGAAGGCCGGCCAGGCCCAGCAGCAGGTATACGCATATGGCGGCGGTCCCTTTCTTCCCGCCCAGGACGCCTGTGGCGGCGAATACGCCGAAAGTCTGCATGGTGAAGGGCACGGCCGCCGGGATGGAGATCCAGGCGCAGACGGCGGTCAGGACGGCGAAAAGGGAAATGTATATCATGGATTTTGTTCTGACAGCTGTATTGTTCATTAGATCTTTACGCTGAGCTCACCGGAAATGAGCGCCTCCTTTTCTCCGTTTTCGTATTCCACGGACAGCCGGAAGTCTTCGTCCAGGCCGAGGACTTTTGCCGTCCGGCTTCCATTTGCCGAGAGGACCTGCACAGTCCGGCCGATCACGAAGCAACGTTCCCGGTAGCGGCTGTACAGAACGGCATCCTGCGGGGTGTGATAATATGACATAAAACGGTTCAGGAATTCCGCTGCCAGGCGGTTTTTCCCGTCGCCTGCCGGCCCGTCAAATACGGCGCCGGCAATATCCCGTATATCATCCGGGAAACCGTCTTCGGGCGGCAGGGCGTTGATCCCGATCCCAAGGACGGCATATTCCAGAAGCCCGTTTTCCACGGAGATGGAAGCTTCGGTGAGGATGCCCGCCGCCTTTTTCCCATTGACAAATATGTCGTTCACCCACTTGATCAGCGCCTCTTTTCCGGATACGGCTTCGATGGCTTCACAGGCGGCAACTGCGGCCGTAGTGGTGAGGCGGGATGCATCCTGCGCGCTCAGGTGGGCCGGGCGGAGCAGCAGGCTCATATAGATGCCTGTGCCGGCCGGGGAGTAGAAATGGTGTCCGCGGCGGCCCTTCCCGGCTGTCTGCTGCAGCGCGATGGCTGCGTATCCTTCGGGCGCGCCGGCTGAGGCCTGCTTCCGGACTTTCCGGTTGGTAGAGTCAAGGACGGGAAAGATCTCCGGCCTGACCATGGCGCAGTCCGGCGTCAGGTATCTGCGGATCCCCTGTGCGGAGAGGATGTCGCTGTCTTCGGCAAGACGGTATCCTCTGTTCGGCATGGCGTCGATGCGGTATCCGTCGTCCCGCAGGGTCTTCACCGCTTTCCAGACGGCGGTGCGGGAGACCGAGAGCGCTTCTGCGATCTCTTCTCCGGAAAAATAGCATCCTTTATTGTTTTCAAAAAGAGTGAGCAGCTGCTCCTTTGTTTTCATTATATTCACCTCTGGCTTCATACGGTATCACATCCGGGGATGAAATGTCAACCAAAATTACAAAACAGGTTGACAATAAGCCGGCATCGATCCTGCCGGGGGCAGTTATTCTTTGACATTCGGGGCGGCGCATGTTAAAATTAATTAGCTATAGGTGTGAATGACAGAACTTGCATTTGCACTTTTTTTACGCAGTCAGATTTTCATATCAACCGGGCACGATCAGAAAGGAGAGCAACTGTGATTACGATTGATAATTATGCAAAACCGGCGACCCTGGAGGAAGCGTATAAGCTGAACCAGGCGCGCAGCAGCCGGGTGATGGGCGGCATGATGTGGATGCGGCTCGGGAAGGCGCATGTGAAGACGCTGATCGATCTGTCGGGACTGGGCCTTGACGAGATCCATGACGAGGATAATGTGATCAAGATCGGCGCCATGTGCACGCTGCGCCAGGTGGAGGAGTGCGAGGCGCTGAAAGAGCTTTTCGGCGACGGGATCGCGGAGAGCATCCGGCACATCGTGGGCGTGCAGTTCCGCAATCAGGCGACCATCGGCGGAAGTATTTACGGAAGGTTCGGATTCTCGGACGTACTGACGGCGTTCCTGGCGCTGGATACGTTTGTGGAGCTTTATGACGGCGGGATCGTCAGGCTGTCAGATTTTGTCAACCGCGCTCCCGATAAGGATATCCTGCTTTCGGTCATCGTCCGGAAGGGAAAACGGAAGTTCCGTTATGACTCCATCCGGCGGACGAAGACGGATTTTCCGGTGATCGCCTGTGCGGTGGTGACAGGGATCGTACACGGGCAGGAAACCTGGTATTTCTCCGTCGGCGCACGGCCCATGAAGGCCGCCCTGGTTGAGAAGAAATGGGAGATCCCGGCGGACGCATCGGAAGAGATGATCGCGGATTATGCGAAACAGGTGGTATCGGAATTCACCTATGGATCGAATATGCGCGGAAGCGCAGAATACAGGCGGCATCTGGCGGAAGTCCTGCTGCGGCGTGAGATGAGTTCGATCCTGGCGGAGGGCAGATAATATGGAGATCAGATTTATTTTAAACAAAAAGCAGATCAGCATTGATGTGAAAGCGGACGCGGTCCTGATGGACGTGCTCCGGAGTCTTGGATGCAAGAGCATCAAGTGCGGGTGCGAGACGACCAACTGCGGCCTCTGCACCGTATGGATCGACGGAAAGTCCCGGCTGTCCTGCTCCGTGCTGGCCGCATCTGTAGACGGATGTGAGATCACGACCCTGGAAGGCGTGGAGGAAGAGGCGGCGGAGTTCGGCCGGTTCCTCGCGGCGGAGGGCGGCGAGCAGTGTGGATTCTGCTCCCCGGGATTCATTATGAACGTACTGGCCATGAAGCGCGAATTACAGGATCCTGACCTGGAGGAGATCAAAGAATATCTGGCCGGCAATCTGTGCCGGTGCACCGGATACATGAGCCAGCTGCGCGCCATACAGAAATATATGGCGGCGCAGAAAGAGAAGGAGGTGCAGGCATGAGCATGACAGGAGATCATACGGCAAAGAGCAGTGCGGAAGAGATGCGTATCGTAAACCATGCCGTGCCGAAAGTGGATTCGGAGGCGCTGGTCACCGGAAAGGCGGTGTATACCAACGACCTGGCGCCGGAGGACTGTCTGATCGTCAAGATCATCCGGAGCCCCCACGCCCATGCGCTGATCAAAGAGATCAATACAGAGCGGGCGGAGGCGGTGCCCGGGATCGAATGCATCCTGACATACAGGGACTGCCCGGACAAGCGGTTTACGATGGCGGGACAGACCTATCCCGAGCCCAGCCCCTATGACCGGCTGATCCTGGATCAGCGGATGCGTTTTGTCGGGGACGCCGCGGCGATCGTGGCGGGCACATCCGAGGAGGCCGTCCGTAAGGCGATGAAACTGGTAAAGATCAAATACGAGGTGCTGGAGCCGGTACTGGATTTCCGCAAGGCAAAGGACAATCCGGTCCTGGTCCATCCGGAGGAGAACTGGCGGAGCCTCTGCCCGGTGGGGGCGGACAATAAGCGCAACCTCTGCGCCCATGGCGTGAGCGAGGCCGGCGATATCGAAGCCGTGCTTGCCTCCTGCGAGCATGTGATCGACCGGGTCTACCATACGCAGGCGAACCAGCAGGCCATGATGGAGACATTCCGCACCTATACTTATCTGGATGCATACGGCAGGCTCAACGTGGTTTCATCCACCCAGGTGCCGTTCCATGTGCGCCGGATCCTGGCCAACGCCCTGGACATCCCGAAGAGCAAAGTGCGCGTGATCAAACCGCGCATCGGCGGAGGATTTGGCGCGAAACAGACGTCGGTGTCGGAAGTGTATCCGGCGGTTGTGACCTGGAAGACAGGTAAACCGGCCAAGATCCTGTTTACGAGAGAAGAATCCATGACCGCGTCCTCCCCGCGCCATGAGATGGAATTGCACGTGCGCGTCGGATCGGATGACGAAGGAAATATCCGCGGCATTGATCTTTATACCTTATCAAATACCGGCGCGTTCGGAGAGCACGGACCGACGACGGTCGGGCTGTCCGGCCATAAGTCGATCCCGCTGTACGGAAGTCCGGAAGCATTCCGGTTCACTTATGATGTGGTTTATACGAATGTCATGTCCTCCGGAGCCTACAGAGGCTACGGGGCGACCCAGGGCATCTTTGCCGTGGAGTCGGCGGTCAACGAACTGGCGAAGGAGCTGGGCATGGATCCGACGGTGCTCCGTGAGAAGAATCTGGTCCGTGAAGGACAGGTCATGCCGGCCTATTACAATGAGACGGCCAAAAGCTGCGCCCTTGACCGGTGCCTTGCCCGTGCGAAGGAGATGATCGGCTGGGATGAGAAATATCCCTGCCGCGATATGGGCAACGGCAAGGTCCGCGGCGTCGGCGTGGCCATGGCCATGCAGGGATCGGGAATCTCCAGTGTGGATACCGGTGCGGTCGCGATCAAGGTTAATGACGACGGCTTCTACAGCCTGATGGTCGGCGCGACGGATATGGGAACCGGCTGTGACACGATCCTGTCCCAGATGGCGGCGGAGTGTCTGGATTGTGATATGAAGGACATTATCGTGCACGGTGTGGATACGGATATCTCGCCTTATGACACAGGCTCTTACGCGTCCAGTACGACCTATGTGACCGGTATGGCTGTGGTCCGCACCTGCGAGAAGCTGCGGGAGAAGATCTGCGAGCGCGGCGCTTATTATCTGGGCTGTCCGGTGGATGATGTGGAATTTGACGGGGAAAAGGTGACGAACCTGAAGAACGGCGAATCCATTTCCCGGAAAGATATCGGCAACAAAGTCATGTGCTTTAATAATGAGGCGCTGTCCGCCAGCGAGGCATTTTCCTCACCCACTTCGCCGCCGCCGTTCATGGCCGGCATCGCCGAGGTTGAGATCGACAAAGAGACCGGCGTGGTAGAGATGGTGGATTATGCGGCCGTGGTGGACTGCGGGACGGTGGTCAATCCGGCCCTTGCCCGGGTGCAGACCGAGGGCGGCATCGCCCAGGGCATCGGCATGGCGCTCTTTGAGGATATTGTATACAGCAAAAAAGGAAAGGATTACAGCAATTCCTTTATGCAGTACAAGATCCCCAGCCGCCTGGATGTGGGGAATATCCGGGTGGAATTCGAGAGCAGCTATGAGCCTACCGGGCCGTTCGGCGCCAAATCCATTGGCGAGATCGTGATCAATACGCCGTCGCCGGCGATCATCAATGCAATCCAGAACGCGGTGGGCGTGACGATCCGGGAGCTTCCGGCAACGGCGGAGAAAGTGTACCGCGGGATGCAGGAACTGAAGGATTGAGGCTGTTGCAGAGGATTAAGCTTGCTGCAGAGAATTAAGACTGTTACAGGGAAAAATAAGCGGGAACGGTGTTTTCACATCGTTCCCGCTTTTTCGAAGAATGAAAGGTCCGTCGGATATACATAGCTTTCGCCGATATCTTTTAACAGAACCACATTCAGGTGTCCGTTCAGATTTTTCTTGTCAAGGGCGATCGCACCGGTAAGGGCATCTGCCTGCAGCCCGCATGAATCCGGAAGACCGTATATTTTCAGGGCATTTCGGATTTTCTCTGCGCAGCCTGGGGCAGTAAGCCCCTTTTCTTCAGCGAGCTTTGTGATCTGGTACATGCCGATCCCGACGGCCTCGCCGTGGCTTTCCCGCTCGTAGTGAAAATACTGCTCGATCGTGTGTGCCAGCGTGTGCCCGAAGTTCAGGAGCATCCGCTCGCCGGTGTCGAACTGGTCCGCCTCGACCACGATCCGTTTGATATCCACACACCGGGCGATCACATCGGTCAGTTCGCTTTTCAGGTCGTCAAAAGACGTATGGGAGCAGAGAAGACTGAACAATCCGGCGTCCCTGATGCAGCCGTATTTGATCACCTCGCCCATGCCGTCTTTAATGAAATGCTCCGGCAGCGTATCCAGGACTTCCGGATCAATGAGCACAAGCTTCGGCTGAAAGAAAGCGCCGACCAGGTTCTTCCCCTGGGGAAGGTCCACTGCCACCTTGCCGCCCACGGAAGAATCCACCTGGGCGAGAAGGGAAGTGGGGATCTGTACGAACTTTATCCCTCTGAGATAACTGGAAGCGGCAAATCCGGCCAGGTCGCCGATCACCCCGCCGCCGAGCGCGATCACAAGGTCGCTCCGGGTCAGCTTCGCATTTAATAAAGCTTCATAAATTTTCGGTAAAGACTGAAAACTCTTCGTAGGCTCCCCGTGGGGCAGGACAAGCGAATGACATTCATAATCATTCAAAGAATCCTTTACTTTCTCCCCATACAGCGGAAACACGCGGTCATCGGAGATGATCATAATTTTTCTGCCGGAAAATACCTGAGAGATATAGGAGCCGGCGTGCGGGAGGATACCGTTTTCAATATAAATGGGGTATGAATTTTCACCTAAATTAACTGTCAATTGCATGAGAATTTTCTCCTGTAGAAACAATAATTTCAAAAAGGGACAGGGCAATCTTGAATTGGGGACGTAGTAAAATTCAACTTTACTACGTCCCCAATTCAATTAAAGTAATTTTCCGACTACTTCTGCGATCTGTTTTACCTGTGCGATCAGGTTGTCGTATTTTTCGGGCTTCAGTGACTGGGCGCCGTCGCACAGCGCGCATTCCGGGTTGTTGTGCACTTCGATCATCAGGCCGTCTGCGCCTGCAGCCACGGCTGCTTTTGCCATCGGCTCTACGAGCCACCATTTTCCGCCGGCGTGGCTCGGATCCACAACGACCGGGAGGTGGGTCTTTTTGCGGAGCACCGGGATGCTCTGCAGGTCAAGTGTGTTCCGCGTGTAGGATTCGAATGTACGGATCCCGCGCTCGCAGAGGATGACGTTCTCGTTTCCGGATGCCATGATGTACTCTGCGGACATGATCCATTCTTCGTAGGTGGCATTCAGGCCGCGCTTTAACAGGATCGGCCGGTCGATCTGGCCCAGCTGTTTGAGCAGGTCGAAGTTCTGCATGTTGCGGGCGCCGATCTGGATTAGGTCTACTTTTTCGTTGAAGACGTCCAGGTACTGCGGGGACATGAGCTCAGTCACGATGGGCAGCCCTGTTTCTTCTTTGACTGCGCACAGGATGTCCAGGCCTTCCAGACCCAGTCCCTGGAAGGAGTACGGGCTGGTGCGGGGTTTGAATGCGCCGCCCCGGAGCATGTTTGCGCCGGATGCCTTGACGGCTTTCGCGACTTCCAGCACCTGTTCGTAGGATTCAACGGAGCATGGGCCGGCGATCAGTCCCATATGGCCGCCGCCGAACTTTACGCCGGACGCTTCGATGACGGAATCTTCCGGATGGAATGCACGGTTGGCCAGTTTGTACGGTTCCTGCACATGCATGACCTTGTCAACGGAGCTGTCCACCTCAAAGAGGCGGGGGTCGATCAGCGTGGTGTCGCCGATGCATCCGATGATGGTCATCTCGGTCCCGCGAACCACGTGGGTGTCCAGTCCGCGGTTCTTTACCAGGTTCTCGACCCGGTTTATATTTTCTTCGGTGGTATGTGGTTTTAATACGATAATCATCCTTGCTTTTCCTCCGGTTTCATTTATAATTAAAAAAGTATTTCATTGGAAATATATCGAACTTCGCGCTGTAAAATTTTAACTGTTTAAAGTGCGAAACCATTAGTATCATAAATCAAAGGAAAGTGAATGTCAATATGAAAATTATCAAACAGATCGGGATCGTCTTTTCTGTGTGCTGGCTCAGCGTCCTGGTGGAGAAGATCCTTCCTTTTGCCTTTCCGGCCAGCGTGATCGGCATGATCCTGCTTTTCGTCTGCCTGGTCTCCGGCGCGCTGAAGATTGAACACATCCAGGAGAAAGCGGATTTTCTTCTGGAAAATATGGCGTTTTTCTTCATCCCGGCCGGGGTGAGCATCATCAATTATTTTGACGTGCTGAAGAGCACCTGGCTTCAGCTTATCGTTATCTGTGTGATCTCCACGGTCGTTACATTCGCTGTGACGGCATGGAGCGTGCGGCTGACTGTGAAGCTTCTGGCCGGGCGCAGAGAGAAAGGGGGAAAGCCGGAAAATGAGTGAAATATTTGAAACGCCCTATTTCGGCGTGGCGCTCAGCGTTATCGCCTTCTGGATCGGGGTGAAGCTGAACCGGAAGCTGAAGACCCCGGTGTGCAATCCGCTGATCATCGCCATTGTGCTTGTGTCCGCGGTCCTTCTGATCTTCCGTATCCCTTATGAATCCTATGATCAGGGAGGGGAGATCATCAATATGTTTCTGGCTCCGGCCACAGCCTGCCTGGCGGTGGCGGTATATACAAAGCTTCAGATCCTGAAAGAATACGCCCTGCCTATTTTCGTTGGCTGTGCGGCGGGTTCTGCGGCGTCCATGGGGAGCGTATACCTGCTATGCCGGCTCTTCGGACTGGATGAGAGCCTGACGGTGTCCCTGATCCCCAAATCCGTCACCACACCCATCGCGGTCAGCATCGCGGAACCGGCGGGCGGCATGGTGCCGGTCACGGTGGTGGCAGTGATCTTCACGGGGATCCTGGGCGGGATCTTCGCCCCGCTCCTGATCCGGATCTTCCGGGTGTCCGATCCGGTCGCTGCGGGCCTTGCCATCGGCGCATCCAGCCATGCGGTGGGCACGTCGAAGGCCATCGAGCTTGGTGAGGTGGAAGGCGCCATGAGCGGGCTTGCCATCGGGATCTGCGGGATCATCACGGTCCTGTTTTCCATGATCGTACTGTAGGGAAGAGACAAAAGAGGGAATGAACTGAGATGAAGAAAGACACATCCAACACAATAAAACGGGCGCAGCGCTTCCCGGTCATCCTGATCGGGGAGGGCCTGCTGGTGGGCGCGGTGTCCGGCCTGGTGGTCATGTTCTACCGGATCGCGCTTACGTATGCCGGGGAATGGCTGAATGAAATCCTTGCCTTTATAAAAGGACATCCGCTCCGGATCCTCGTCTGGTTCGCGGTGCTCATCCTGCTGGCCCTGATCGTGGGGCGGCTGGTAAAATGGGAGCCGATGATCTCCGGAAGCGGCATCCCCCAGGTGGAGGGGGAAGTCCTGGGCAAATTAAAAGAAGACTGGAAACGGGTGCTGCCGGCCAAATTCATCGGCGGCTTCCTCTGCCTCTTCGGCGGCCTGTCCCTCGGGCGGGAAGGCCCGTCGATCCAGCTGGGCGCCATGGGCGGCCAGGGCGTCTCCCGCCTCCTTGACCGGGGGAAGACAGAAGAGCGCTATCTCATGCCCTGCGGGGCCAGCGCCGGGCTGGCTGAGGCCTTTCACGCGCCGCTGGCGGGCATGATGTTTGCCCTGGAGGAGATCCACAAAGGATTTTCCGTCAGCCTGCTCGTCTCCGTGATGACGGCATCCGTCACGGCGGATTACATCTGTTCCCACATTATGGGGATCGACCCGGTTTTTCAGTTTGAACTTGAAAATGTCCTGCCCCAGGAGCTGTATTGGACGCTGCTTCTCCTGGGCGTGCTTCTGGGCCTGATGGGGGCGTTATATAATAAGGTAATGACGAAAGCCCAGGACCTCTATAAGAAACCGAAGTTCTTAAATGAAACATCCCGCCTTTTGCTCGCCTTCCTTGCGGCCGGGGTGCTGGGGCTTCTCATGCCGTCAGTCCTCGGAAGCGGCAGCAATCTGATCGTTTCCCTGACAGACGGGGAAATGGCCCTTGCGTTGGTCCTTCTGACTTTCGTGGTCAAATTCCTTTTTTCAGCAGTCAGCTTCGGATCGGGCGCGCCGGGCGGCATCTTCTTTCCGCTGCTGATCCTGGGAGCCCTGATCGGCGGGGCATTCGCCATGGCCGGGGTGGAATTCTTCGGGATGGATCCGGGCTATATCAATAATTTCGTGCTCCTCTCCATGGCAGGCTTCTTCACCGCCATCGTGCGGGCGCCGATCACCGGGATCATCCTGCTCTTTGAGATGTCCGGCTCGGTGAGCCAGATGCTTTCCCTGGCCATCGTATCAGTGGCGGCATATATCACGGCCACCCTTGTGAAATCCGAACCGATCTACGAGAGCCTGCTGAACCGTCTGACCGCCGGGCAGGAGGAGGCGTCCGGGAGCGGAAATGCAGGAAACGCCGGCCGGAAACCGTCCGGAAGCGCAGGCGGGCAGAAGGTCTTAAGCGAGTTCGTGATCATGAGCGGCTCCGTTCTGGAAGGCCGGACGATCATGGAGATCCACTGGCCGAAGAACTGCCTTCTGGTGGCCCTTGAACGGGACGGAAAAGAGCTCATTCCCCGGGGGAAGACAAAGCTCATGGCAGGCGACCGCCTCACCGTCATGACGGATGAGCGGGATGCCGGATATATACATGACAAATTGGAAAACTTATGTTATACTTCATTTTAGCAGAGAATTCAAAGGAGTTTACTATATGAAAAGAGTACTACTGAAGCTGAGCGGGGAGGCCCTCGCGGGAGACAAGAAGACAGGATTTGACGAGGCGACATGCATCGGCGTCGCAGAGCAGGTGAAGAAGCTTGTGGACGACGGGATCCAGGTGGCCATCGTGACCGGAGGCGGCAACTTCTGGAGAGGCCGCACAAGCGAGACCATCGACCGGACGAAAGCGGATCAGATCGGCATGCTTGCAACCGTGATGAACTGTATTTATGTATCGGATATTTTCAGACATGTGGGCATGAAGACGGAAGTGTTTACCCCGTTTGTGTGCGGTGCATTTACATCCCTCTTTTCAAAAGACGCGGCCGTGGCGGCGCTGGAGGAAGGAAAAGTGATCTTCTTCGCGGGCGGCACGGGCCATCCGTATTTCTCAACGGATACAGGCGCGGTCTTAAGGGCCATTGAGATCGAGGCGGACGCCATGCTTCTGGCGAAAGCCATCGACGGCATCTATGACAGCGATCCGAAGGTAAATCCGGCGGCAGTCAAATATGACGAGGTTTCCATCCAGGAAGTGATCGATAAGAAGCTGGCCGCGGTGGACCTGACGGCATCCATCCTCTGCCTGGAGAACAAGATGCCGATGCTCGTATTCGGGCTCAATGAAGAGAACAGCATCGTGGAGACGATGAGCGGTCATTTTACCGGAACAAAAGTAACAGTATAGGAGGATTTCAGAATGAACGAGAAAGTGACAGCATATGACGCAAAGATGACGAAGACCATCAACAACCTGGACAGCGAGCTGGTGACGATCCGTGCAGGACGCGCCAATCCGCATGTACTGGACAAGCTGTATGTGGATTATTACGGAGCGCCGACGCCGATCCAGCAGGTGGCGAATGTATCTGTCCCGGAAGCTAGGATGATCCAGATCCAGCCGTGGGAGAAGAGCATGCTCAAGGCGATCGAGAAGGCCATCCTCACATCCGATATCGGGATCAATCCGACGAATGACGGTTCATCCATCCGCCTTGTATTCCCGGAGCTTACCGAGGAGCGCAGAAAAGAACTTGCCAAAGAAGTGAAGAAAAAAGGCGAGGCGGCGAAGGTGGCTGTCCGCAATATCCGCCGGGACGGCAATGTTGCATTTAAGAAGCTGAAAGGAACGGAGATTTCCGAGGACGGCATCAAGGACCTGGAAGACGAGCTTCAGAAGATCACAGATAAATACATCGAGAAGATCGATAAAATGGTTGATGCAAAATCAAAAGAGATCATGACCGTATAAAGAGAAGGGGGCTTGGAAGTTTAAGCCCCCTTTCCAGTGCCGCCCCGGTCCTGCCGGGGCGATTAGAGAATGAGAGGAAATGCGATGAAAGTACCACAGCATATAGCGATCATATTGGACGGAAACGGACGCTGGGCGAAGGCAAAGGGGATGCCCCGGAACTACGGGCATGCCCAGGGCAGCAAGAACGTGGAGCGGATCTGCGAGGAAGCCTGGCGCATGGGTAT
Organism: uncultured Mediterraneibacter sp.; assembly: GCA_944376685.1. Taxonomy (GTDB): domain Bacteria; phylum Bacillota; class Clostridia; order Lachnospirales; family Lachnospiraceae; genus Mediterraneibacter. The sequence goes on from CALWDN010000002.1 coordinate 44,584, forward strand.
CAAATACCTGACGGTCTATGCTTTTTCCACCGAGAACTGGAACCGTCCGGACAGTGAAGTGGCGGCGCTCATGAAGCTGCTGCGCAACTATATGAAGACCTGTCTGAAGACGGCGGCGAAGAATGATATGAAGATCCGCGTGATCGGAGATATCGAACCGCTGGACGACGACATTAAGAACCGGATCCGGGAACTGGAGGAGGCGACGGTCAACAACGGCGGACTGAATTTCACCATCGCCCTCAATTACGGAAGCCGGGACGAGATCACCCGGGCGGCGAGGAAGCTGGCCGCGGACTGCGCGGCAGGAAAGGTGGCGGCAGGGGAGATCGATGAGGACATGTTCGGGTCTTACCTGGATACACACGGCATCCCGGATCCGGATCTTATGATCCGGACCAGCGGGGAGCAGCGGCTTTCCAACTATCTGCTCTGGCAGCTGGCCTATTCGGAATTCTATTTCACAGATGTGCCCTGGCCGGATTTCACAAAGGAAGAACTGATCAGAGCGATCGAAGAGTACAACCACAGACACCGGAGATTCGGGGGAGTAGAGGAGGCGTAAAAGATGTTTGTAACACGTTTGCTGAGCGGGATCCTTCTGATGGTGATCGCGCTTGTCACACTGATCACAGGAGGAAACCTTCTGTTTTTTGTCCTGCTGCTCATCAGCCTGATCGGCATGACGGAACTCTACAAAGTATTCGGGATCGAAAAGAAGCCCCCGGGGATCATCGGATATATCGCCGCGGCGGCTTATTACGGGATCCTGTATTTTGAGCCGCAGCTCCCGGGCGATAAGCTGGGCTGGTTTATGATGCTGTTTATGGCGCTGCTCATCTGCGAGATGGCCTCCCTTGTATTTGCCTATCCGAAATACAATACCCAGCAGATCTTCGCAGCATTTTTCGGGGTGCTCTATGTGGCGGTGATGCTCTCCTACATTTACCGGACGAGGCTTCTTGAAGGCGGCGTATTCACGGTGTGGCTGGTGTTTGTATGCTCCTGGGGGTGCGATACATGCGCCTACTGCGTGGGCAAACTGATCGGGAAGCATAAGATGGCGCCGGTCTTAAGCCCGAAGAAGTCCGTGGAAGGCGGCATCGGCGGCATCCTTGGCGCAGCGCTGATCGGCGCCCTCTATGCCCTGGCCATCAACCACTGGGGAAATGCAGGGGCGGACATACTGACCTATGTGATCATCGGCGCTGCGGGCGGGGCCATCTCCCAGATCGGAGACCTGGCCGCATCCGCCATTAAGCGTTACCATAACATCAAAGACTACGGGAAGCTGATCCCCGGGCACGGCGGGATACTGGACCGGTTCGACAGTGTCATTTTCACTGCGCCGATCATATATTATCTTGCAGTCTTACTGTAGGGGAAGCAGAGAAAAGAGGAGTATGCTCGAATGAAGAAAATAGCCATTCTGGGTTCCACCGGTTCGATCGGCACCCAGACGCTGGAGATCGTAAGGACCAATAAAGATATCGAAGTGACCGCATTGGCGGCCGGACGCAATATCGACCTGCTGGAGCGTCAGATCCGTGAATTCAGGCCGAAGCTTGCGGCAGTGTGGAGCGAAGACCTTGCGGCGGAGCTTAAAACCCGCGTAAGGGATCTGCCGGTGGAAGTCCTCTCCGGGATGGACGGACTTCTGGCTGTGGCGGCGGAAAAAGATTCGGAGATCCTGGTCACGGCCATCGTGGGGATGATCGGCATCCGGCCGACCATCGAGGCCATCCGGGCCGGCAAAGACATCGCGCTGGCCAATAAAGAGACGCTTGTAACAGCCGGGCATATCATCATGCCCCTTGCGGAACAATATCATGTGTCCATCCTTCCGGTGGACAGTGAACACAGCGCCATTTTCCAGTCCCTCCAGGGCGGACAGGAGAAGGCGCTCCACAAGATCCTGCTCACCGCTTCAGGCGGGCCCTTCCGGGGGAAGAAGCGGGAAGAACTGGAGCATATCCAGGTGGAGGATGCGCTGAAGCATCCCAACTGGGCCATGGGCCGGAAGATCACCATCGATTCTTCCACCATGGTGAATAAAGGACTGGAAGTGATCGAGGCCAAATGGCTCTTCGGCGTGACCGTGGATCAGATCCAGGTGGTCGTCCAGCCTCAGAGCATCATCCATTCCATGGTGGAGTATGAGGACGGCGCAGTGATCGCACAGCTTGGGACGCCGGACATGAAGCTGCCGATCCAGTATGCGCTCTACTATCCGGAGCGCCGGTATCTGCCGGGTGAACGGCTGGATTTCGGGACGCTTACGCAGATCACATTCGAGAAGCCGGATATGGAGACGTTTTACGGCCTGAAGCTTGCCATTGAGGCGGGACGGACCGGCGGCTCCCTGCCGACGGTGTTCAATGCCGCCAATGAAAAGGCAGTCGCCCTCTTCCTGGACCGGAAGATCCGCTATCTCCAGATCCCGGAGATCATTCAGGCCTGTATGGAAAACCACCGGAATATCACGGATCCGGATGTGGAAGAGATACTAAAGGCCGAGCAGGAGACATATGAATTTATTAAAAACAGGTGGTAATCTATGGGAATAATCATTGCGGTCCTATTGATCGGATTTATCATATTTTTTCATGAACTGGGGCATTTCGCCCTGGCCAAGGCAAACGGCATCCGGGTGGATGAGTTCTCCCTCGGCCTGGGGCCGACCCTGGTCGGAAAGAAGATCGGCGGAACGCTGTTCAGCCTGAAGCTCCTTCCTTTCGGCGGCGCCTGCATGATGGGCGAGGATGACGCCGACGACCTGTCGGAGGGAAGCTTCAACAGCAAGTCTGTATGGGCCAGGATATCCGTGATCGCGGCGGGGCCGGTGTTCAACCTGATCCTTGCCTGGATCTTCTGCGTGATCCTGATCGGCGCGGCGGGATACCGTACGGCGGTGATCTCCGAGGTGCCGGCAGGGTATTCCGCACAGGAACAGGGGCTCGAGGCCGGTGATGTGATCACCGGGATCAACGGGAGGAGGGTGCATTTCTGGGACGACATCAGCCTGTACACGCTGACTCATCCGGACGAAACATCCTACGAGATTCGCTATGAGCGGGACGGCGAAACATATACCGCACAGCTGGAGCTGAGAAAGCTGGACGGCGACGCATCGCCGATGCTCGGCGTCGTCGGGGGCGGGGTGGAGTACCCCGGCATCCTGGGCTCCATGGAGTACGGGTTCTATAAGCTCCAGTACTGGATGACTTACACCGTAGACAGCCTGCGCATGCTCGTGACCGGGCAGGTGGGGCTTCAGGATATGTCCGGCCCGGTAGGGATGGCCGCGGTGGTGGACGAAGTATATGAGGCGGCCGCGCCGGCCGGGGTTCTGGCGGTTGTATTAAGCCTGATGAACTTCAGCACCCTTGTATCCGCCAACCTGGGCGTCATGAACCTGCTCCCGGTCCCGGCGCTGGACGGCGGAAGGCTTGTATTCCTGCTGGTGGAAGCCGTGCGGCGCAAAAGAGTGCCGCCGGAGAAGGAAGGCATGGTCCATTTTGCCGGATTTGCCTTTCTCATGATCTTCATGGTTGTGATCCTGTTCAATGATATTATCAAACTGTTCTAAACATTTTCCCCTGCATATATAATTAGACATATCAGATATATGCGGGGGATTTTTATATGGACGACATAAATGCAATGCAGGATCAGGAGACGGGCAAAGGCCTCCTCCAGATCAATGTCATCTCTGCCGCGGATTCCCGTCCGGTGGCGGATGCAAGGATCGCGGTTTCCTATACCGGGGTGCCGGAACAGACACTGGAACAGGTCGTTACGGACCGTTCGGGACAGAGTGAGGTGCTCACACTGGATGCGCCTCCGGAAGCATGGAGCCTGGACCCGGACAATGAGCGGCAGCCCTACTCGGAATATACGCTGGATATCAGCGCGCCGGGATATGAACCGGTGAGCATCGCAGGGGCGGAGATCCTGGCAGATGTAAAGGCGATCCAGAATATCCGGATGCGTCCGGATGATGCGGGCAGGGAAGAGGAGGAAGTGTTCGTCATCCCGGCCCATACGCTGTACGGGGATTATCCGCCCAAGATCGCGGAGGCGGAGATCAAGCCGGTGAATGAGTCGGGCGAGATCGTCTTAAGCCGGGTGGTGGTGCCGGAGTATATCGTGGTGCACGACGGTTCGCCCAGGGACAGCACGGCGAAGGATTACTATGTGAAATATAAGGATTATATTAAAAATGTGGCGTCAAGCGAGATCTACGCCACCTGGCCGGCGGAGGCCATCCGGGCAAACGTGCTGGCCATCATGTCCTTTACCCTGAACCGGGTGTATACGGAGTGGTACCGGAACAGGGGCTATGATTTTACGATCACGTCCTCCACGGCATTTGACCATAAGTGGATCCCGGAACGGAATATCTATGACACCATTTCCGTGATCGTGGACGAACTTTTCGCATCCTATCTGTCGCGGCCCAATGTCCGCCAGCCGATCCTCACCCAGTACTGTGACGGGCGGAAGGTGAGCTGCCCGGACTGGATGACCCAGTGGGGGTCAAAGAAACTGGCGGACCAGGGATATTCCGCGATCGAGATCCTGCGGTATTTCTACGGGGATGACCTGTACATCAATACGGCGGAGGAGATATCCGGCATCCCGGCGTCCTGGCCCGGCTATACGCTGGAGTCTGGTTCGTCCGGGGAAAAAGTCCGGCAGATGCAGGAACAGCTCAATGGGATCGCGGACGCCTACCCGGCCCTGCCGAAGATCGATGCGGACGGGATCTACGGGCCCGCGACAGCGGATGCGGTGAAGAGATTCCAGTCGGTATTCGGGCTGCCCGCCACGGGTAAAGTAGATTATCCAACATGGTATAAGATCTCTGAAATCTATGTCGGGGTGTCCCGGATCGCGGAGCTTACATGAGCACGCAGAAGAAATTATCAGCATAAGTTGTGAATATTTAGAAGTATTTCTCAATATTTTTGAAAGATTTATCAGTTGAATTATAAGCTCAGTTGTAGTATAATCTTTACAATTTGAGAACGAGGGCGCTCTGGGATCAAAAGACTCCAAGAGTGCCTTTGCTATGTAACGGCACAGCGGTTCTCAGATCAGCTGCTAATGAATCATACAAAGGGAAGGTGAACAGATGAAAGCGTTTCTGATATTGGAAGACGGTACCGTATTCACGGGAACAAGCATTGGTTCCACGCGGGACTGTATAAGCGAGATCGTATTTAATACGTCGATGACAGGTTATCTCGAGGTGCTCACAGACCCATCCTATGCCGGACAGGCGGTCGTTATGACCTATCCCCTGATCGGAAATTACGGAATTACACCGGACATGGAGTCAAAGAAGGCATGGCCGGACGGATATATTGTAAGGGAGTTGTCGCGGATGCCCAGCAACTTCCGGTGCGAAGGCACGATCCAGGATTTCCTCGTGAAACAGGACATCCCGGGCATCGCGGGGATCGACACCCGCGCGCTTACCAAGATCCTCAGGGAGAAGGGTACGATGAACGGCATGATCACAACCAATGAGGACTATGATCTGGATGAGATCCTGCCGAAGCTCAAGGCCTATACAGTAGGCGACGTTGTATCAAAAGTTACTTGTTCTGAGAAATATGTTCTTGAAGGCAACGGACCGAAGGTCGCGCTTCTTGACCTCGGCGCAAAGAACAATATCGCGAATTCACTGAATCAGCGCGGCTGTGAAGTGACGGTTTATCCGGCGCACACAACTGCGGAGGAGATCATTTCTTCCGGTCCCGACGGCATCATGTTGTCAAACGGCCCCGGAGACCCGGCAGACTGCACATCTATTATTGAAGAAATCAGAAAACTGTACAATACAGAGATCCCGATCTTTGCCATCTGTCTCGGACATCAGCTGATGGCGCTTGCTACGGGTGCGTCCACGCACAAGCTGAAATACGGACACCGCGGCGGCAACCATCCGGTCAAAGACCTGGATACCGGAAGAGTGTACATCTCTTCCCAGAACCACGGCTATGTGGTGGATGAGGATTCCGTTGACCCGCAGGTGGCGGTTCCGGCATTCAGAAATGTCAACGACGGGACGAACGAGGGCCTTGCCTACATCGGAAAGAATATCTTTACGGTGCAGTTCCACCCGGAGGCATGCCCCGGACCGCAGGATTCCGGTTACCTGTTCGACAGATTCATTGAGATGATGGGAGGAGCGAAATAATGCCTAGAGATTTAAGCATCAAAAAAGTACTGGTCATCGGTTCCGGCCCGATCGTCATCGGGCAGGCGGCGGAGTTTGACTACGCGGGCACACAGGCCTGCCGTTCCCTGAAAGAGGAGGGGCTGGAAGTCGTCCTCTTAAACTCCAATCCGGCGACCATCATGACAGACAAAGACATCGCGGACCGCGTGTACATCGAGCCGCTGACCGTAGAGGTGGTCGAGCAGCTCATTCTGAAGGAAAAGCCGGACAGCGTGCTCCCGACCCTGGGCGGCCAGGCGGGCCTGAACCTTGCCATGGAGCTCGAAGAGGCCGGATTCCTGAAAGAACACGGCGTGCGCCTGATCGGAACGACTTCCGAGACGATCAAAAAGGCTGAGGACCGTCTGGAGTTCAAGGCCACTATGGAAAAGATCGGAGAGCCGGTGGCGGCTTCCCTGGTCGTGGAAAATGTGGACGACGGCCTGGCATTTGCCAATAAGATCGGCTACCCGGTGGTGCTCCGTCCGGCTTATACGCTCGGCGGAAGCGGCGGCGGCATCGCCCACGATTCCCATCAGCTGGTGGAGATCCTGGAGAACGGACTCCGTCTCTCCCGTGTGGGACAGGTGCTCGTAGAGCGCTGCATCGCCGGCTGGAAAGAGATCGAGTACGAGGTGATGCGTGACAGCGCGGGCAACTGCATCACGGTCTGCAACATGGAAAATATCGACCCGGTGGGCGTCCATACCGGCGACTCCATCGTTGTGGCTCCGTCCCAGACGCTGGGCGACAAGGAGTATCAGATGCTCCGTACATCCGCTCTCAATATCATCAGCGAGCTGAACATCACCGGCGGATGCAACGTACAGTACGCCCTGAATCCGGAATCTTTCGAGTACTGTGTCATCGAGGTAAACCCGCGTGTCAGCCGTTCTTCCGCGCTGGCTTCCAAGGCAACGGGATATCCGATCGCCAAGGTGGCGGCGAAGATCGCCCTCGGCTACACGCTGGATGAGATCAAGAACGCCATCACACAGAAGACGTACGCAAGTTTCGAGCCGATGCTGGACTATGTAGTCGTGAAGCTGCCCCGTCTGCCCTTTGATAAATTCATCAGCGCCAAGCGGACGCTGACCACGCAGATGAAGGCGACCGGAGAGGTCATGAGCATCTGCAATAACTTCGAGGGCGCACTCATGAAGGCCATCCGCTCCCTGGAGCAGCATGTGGACAGCCTGATGTCCTATGACTTTACGGGACTTTCCGAGGACGAGCTCCTGGAGCAGCTGGCGGTTGTGGACGATATGCGGATGTGGAAGATCGCCGAGGCGGTCCGCAGAGGCATTGATTACGACACGATTTACAATATTACAAAAGTGGACCGCTGGTTCATCGATAAATTTGCCATCATCGTAGAGATGGAAAACGCGCTGAAGACGCAGGAGCTGACCGTGGATCTCTTAAGAGAGGCGAAGCGGATCGAGTTCCCGGACAATGTGATCGCCCGGCTGACCGGAAAGAGCGAGCGTGAGATCCACGATATGCGTCACGAGAACGGCATTGTGGCTGCATACAAGATCGTGGATACGTGTGCGGCGGAGTTCGCGGCGGAGACGCCTTACTATTATTCCGTATACGGCAGCGAGAACGAAGTGGAAGAGACGACAGGCAAGAAGAAAGTCCTTGTTCTTGGCTCCGGCCCGATCCGGATCGGCCAGGGCATCGAGTTTGACTTCTGTTCCGTGCACTGTACATGGGCATTTGCTAAAGAAGGATACGAGACGATCATCGTCAACAACAATCCGGAAACCGTAAGTACGGACTTTGATATCGCGGACAAGCTGTATTTCGAGCCCCTCACACCGGAAGATGTGGAGAGCATCGTGGACATTGAGAAACCGGACGGCGCAGTGGTGCAGTTCGGCGGACAGACGGCCATCAAGCTGACCGAAGCCCTGATGAAGATGGGCGTGCCGATCCTCGGTACATCCGCGGAGAACGTGGACAAGGCGGAGGACAGGGAGCTCTTCGATGAGATCCTGGAAGAGTGCGAGATCCCGCGTCCGACAGGCGGCACCGTATTCACCGCTGAGGAAGCCAAAGAAGTGGCGAACCGCCTGGGCTATCCGGTGCTCGTGCGTCCGTCCTACGTGCTGGGCGGCCAGGGCATGCAGATCGCCATCAATGACAATGATATCGATCAGTTCATCGGCATCATCAACCGGATCGCGCAGGATCACCCGATCCTGGTGGACAAGTACCTGCAGGGCAAGGAGATCGAGGTCGACGCGGTATGCGACGGCACAGACATCCTGATTCCGGGCATCATGGAGCATATCGAGCGTGCGGGTATCCACTCCGGAGACAGTATCTCTGTCTATCCGGCGCAGAGCCTGACGGAAGGGGCGAAGGCAAAGATCGCCGAGTACACGAGAAGGCTGGCCAAGTCCCTCCACGTCATTGGTATGATCAACATCCAGTTCATCGTCTGCGGCGAGGACGACGTGTATGTGATCGAGGTAAACCCGAGGTCCAGCCGTACTGTGCCGTACATCAGCAAGGTGACAGGCATCCCGATCGTCCCGCTGGCAACCCAGGTGATCATCGGAAAGAAGATCAGAGATCTGGGATATACACCGGGACTGCAGCCGGAGGCGGATTATGTGGCGGTCAAGATGCCGGTATTCTCCTTCGAGAAGATCCGCGGCGCGGACATCAGCCTTGGACCGGAGATGAAGTCCACAGGCGAGTGCCTGGGCATCGCGAAGACTTTCGACGAGGCGCTTTACAAAGCATTCCTCGGGGCAGGCATCAAGCTGCCGAAGTTTAAAAATATGATCATGACCATCCGCGACGACGACAAGCCGGAAGCGGTTGAGATCGGCCGCCGGTTCGAAGCCATCGGCTATCACATCTTCGCGACGGCCGGAACGGCGGAGGCCCTCCGTGCGGCAGGCGTGAAGGCGACGCCGGTGCGCAAGATCGAGCAGGAGTCCCCGAACCTTCTGGACCTCATCCTGGGACACAAGATCGACCTTGTCATCGATATCCCGGCCCAGGGCGCGGAACACTCCAGAGACGGATTCGTCATCCGTAGAAACGCCATCGAGACCGGTGTGAACGTGCTCACCGCCATCGATACCGCGGAGGCGCTCATCACCAGCCTTGAGAATACAGATATCAGGAAGCTGACGCTCATTGATATCGCGACGGTGTAGTGGGGGCATTTCTGAGAAAATAAAAAAGGAAGAAGTGCGGATGTGCGCTTCTTCCTTTTTTAACATTGTGATCTCAGATATTTCCTGTAAACAGTGTTCCGACTTTTCCGCCTTTGACGATGTCATACAGGGCTTCCGGGCGTTTGCCGTTGGTGACGATGGTGTCGATGCCGTTGGAGGTGGCAAGCTCTGCGGCCTGAAGTTTGGTGCGCATGCCGCCGGTGCCGCGTCTGGAGCCGGCGCCGCCCGCCAGCGCATAGACTTTCTCATCGATCGCATCGATCTGTTCGATCAGTTTTGCGTTCGGGTGGAGCCTCGGATCGCTGTCGTAGAATCCGTCGATGTCAGACAGGATGACCAGCCGTTTCGCGCGGCAGAGTACGGCTACGACGGAAGAGAGCATGTCGTTGTCGCCGAACAGTCGGTCTTCGGATTCGATCTCTGTGTAGCTGACAGAGTCATTTTCATTGACGATAGGGATCACGCCCATTTCCAGAAGGGCGTCGAACGTATTGGTCAGGTTTTCCTTTTTCTCTTCCTGTTCGATGTCCTCTGCATTGAGAAGGATCTGGGCTACGGTCTTGTCATAATCCCCGAAAAATTTGTCATAGAGGTACATGAGGCTGCACTGTCCGACAGCGGCTGCGGCCTGTTTCATACGCATGCTGTTGTAGTCCGGGCGGCCCTTCATGCTCAGTTTATTTCTTCCCACGGCAATGGCTCCGGAGGAGACCAGGATCACCTCGTATCCCATATTCTGGATATCGGCAAGGGTGCAGACCAGACGGTCCGTGGCGCGCAGGTCGCTCTTGCCTGAGTCGTTGGTGAGCGTGGAGGTTCCGACTTTTACTACGATTCTGTTATTATAAAGTGCCATGATGCGATTTATCCTTTCCGTATTCATTCCATCTGATATCATATCACAGAGTCTTAAAATTCAAAAGTATATTTTATCTTAGTTTTGCATTGGGGTAGATCCGTTGCATTTTCTCATCATCAAAGTTTTCATCGATGAGCTGCTCCCAGCCGTTTCCTGCTGCTGCGCCGCCTGCGCGCTGATCGTAGCGCACCAGCGCTGCGGACGAGACGATGATATCCGCGGCCATGAATACGACCAGGATCCAGGTGGCGATATACCCGGCGACCTTCGGGATGCGTTCGATCCAGCCGGAAAAACGCGGATAAAGCAGTTTGATCCAGACGACTGCGGCGATCCCCCAGAAGAAGCAGTAGAGCAGGTTGACCCTGCCGCCCAGGTTGAACGGCATTTTACTGTAATCCCAGAAGACCTGGCCGAACACGAGCTCGGTAAACACACTGCACACATATTCATAGGCGCCGCCGAGGAAAGCCCCGACAACGAAAATGTGCCGGTCCGGCTTATCCCGGTCTTTGTAGAGGAGGGTCGTGGCCAGGGCGATGGCCAGCCCCCATACGATGCTGAACGGCCCCCATACAAGGCTGCTCCGGCTCATCCACACGCCGCCTGTGATCCGGCAGTAGACAGTCTCTGTGAGATCACCGAGAAGGGCGCCGATGAGGAACAGCCAGAACAGTTTGTAGAATCCGCAGCCTTCTGCGAATCTCCCCTGTTTGATTATTACTTCAGACGCCTCTTCGATGGCAGGATAGGCCTTTGCCATACGCCGGCCAACATAGTCCACGGTCCGCCGGGCAGTCCGGTATACTGCAGTGATCAGCTTCCCGTGACTTTTTTGCTTCCCGGCTTTTGTGCGGTGCAGATGCAGGAGCGCGGCCAGGGAGACAGCAGAGTCGATCACAAGAAAAGCAGTAAGGATCCATACGATGACGGCAGGCACGGGCTTTGGAATGAACTCATAGAGAAACATGAAAAATGTATTGCCGTAGCGGACGGAAGCGGCGCCAAGCACCGCCCACAGCAGGGTGTACTGAATACAGATATATCCGTCAAAATTCCATTTCTTATGAGAATAATCCCACCATTTATGCCGGTTCAGGCGTTCCAGGATCTTGCCGGTGTACCATTCGGTCACGGTCGCCTCGATGCCGCAGCCGATCAGCAGAAAGACCGGGTTATAGACCAGGTCGGAAAGGGTGATCTGCATAATAACAGCGGCGATGCCGTAGACCGGGCAGAGCGGTCCGGTGGAAAATCCACGGTTGGTGAAACGCCGGTTTTTGATCGAACCGACCATGGCCTCGATCACCCAGCCGAAGAAGGAATAAATGAGAAAGAGCCAGAGAAGTTCCGTGATTGTAAGCCTCATAGTTATCTTATGCATGCCTCCTGTATATAGAATATTTTCTGTAAAATGTAAAAACATAGTATCACAGGGAGGTCGGCATGGCAACACAGGCGGCGGAAGAAGAGGGGGAGGAGTTTTACGTACATTTAACATTTTTAACATCCTATCTGCCGATTCCATGTTATACAATAGACAGCGTAATATCCGGGAGATATCCCGGCGCAGCGAAAGGAAACTGTATGGTAAAGATTTATGTAGTTGATACGAACGTCCTTCTCCAGGCGCCCTACGCGCTGGAGAGCTTTGAGGACAATCAGGTCGTGCTTCCGATGATCGTTCTGGAAGAACTGGACCAGTTTAAAAAAGCGGAGGGAGAGATCGGTGCCAATGCCCGCCGGGTGATACGCTGCCTTGAGCAGCTGCGGCTCCGCGGGGACCTGATCAGCGGAGTGCCTCTTGAAAACGGCGGCAGCGTCCGTGTGGAGAAGAATTATGTTAATGTCACCCTTCCGGAAGATCTGTCGGATGTATCGGCGGACAACCGCATCCTGCGTGTCTGCCTGGGGCTGGATAAAGCGCATGAGGAACAGGTTGTTCTGGTGACCAAGGATCTGCTGCTGCGGATCAAGGCGCAGATCCTCGGCATCTGTGCACAGGATTTTACCACGGACCAGGTGCTGGAGCGCGAGAATCAGTACACCGGCAGATGTGAACTGTATGTGCCGGAAGAACTTTTTAAAGATTTTAAGAAGAAAGGGGTGCCTTCCGATCAGGCATATATGACGGATGCGGACGGACGAAGCTATGTGCCGGAACTGGAGGAAAACCAGTTTGTGCTGCTCAGAGCCGATCAGTCTGAGAAAAAGACGCAGCTTGGGCGGGTGGCCGGCGGCATGATCCGTAAACTGGAGTACAGGAAGAGCGCGCCCTATGGCATTACGCCGAGAAATGCCGGCCAGTATTTCCTGCAGGAAGCGCTGATGCAGCCGGCGGACAAGGCGCCGCTGGTCATAGTCAAAGGAATGGCGGGAACAAGCAAGACGTTCTATTCTCTGGCCGTGGGTCTGGAAAAACTCCTGAATCATCCCACCGGAGAATACCGGAGGATACTTATATGCCGTCCCAATGCCCAGTTCGACGATGATATCGGGTTCCTGCCCGGCGATGAACAGGAGAAGATCTCGCCGCTTATGCGCCCTGTTATCGATAATCTGGAGCAGCTTATCGATTCCAGTGAGGAGGAGCGCTATCAGGATGAGGAAGAGCTGAGTGGAAAGATCGAAGAGATATTTGCGCGGGGGATCATTCAGACAGAAGCGCTTAATTATATAAGGGGCCGTTCCATCGTCAAGACCTACCTGATCATTGACGAGGCGCAGAATACCACGCCGGATCAGATCAAGGGCATTATCACCAGAGCAGGGAAAGATACGAAGATCGTGCTGCTGGGTGACCCGAATCAGATCGACCGCCCGTTCCTTGATGAACGGACCAACGGTCTGAGCTATGCATCCGAGCATATGAAGGGAAGCCCTCTGTGCTGGCAGATCACGATGACGGCAGGCGAGTGCGAGCGGTCTGCGCTGGCCATGGAGGCGGTGAAGAGACTTTGATGAAAACAGACTACAAACAGATACGCGCAAATGAAGAGATCAACCTGCTGATAGAAAAGGGCAATGATACACTCAAAGAACTGGGCTACACTGAACATTCGAAGAAGCACGCTGCGAAGACAGCAGAGACAGCGGGGCGGATCCTCAAAGAACTGGGTTACGGAAAACATAAAATAGAACTTGCAAAGATCGCCGGATACATGCATGATATAGGTAACAGCATTAACCGGCACGACCATGCGCACAGCGGGGCGATCCTGGCCTACCAGATCCTGAAAGATACGGATCTCCCGCTGAAGGATATCCTGGTAGTCACAACGGCTGTCGGTCATCATGATGAAGCTACCGGGACGGCTGTGGACGGAGTGTCCGCCGCCCTGATCCTGGCAGACAAGACGGATGTGCGGCGCAACCGTGTGCAGAACCGGAACAAGGCGACTTTCGATATCCACGACCGGGTGAATTACGCGGCGTTATCGTCCAGGTTGATTATCGATAAAGAAAAGCGTATGATACAGATGGAACTTGAACTGGATGATGCCATCTGCACAGTGATGGATTATTTTGAGATATTCCTGAAGCGCATGCTTATGTGCAGGAGGGCTGCAGAACGCCTGAACTGCAAATTCAAGCTTGTTGCAAACGGAAATAAACTATGCTGACTGCAAAGGAGAAGAGTATGGAAAACATTTACATGAACAGGGAGCTGTCCTGGCTGAAATTTAATGAGCGCGTGCTCGAGGAGGCGGAGAACAACGAGGTGCCGCTCTGTGAGCGTATGAATTTTGTGTCGATCTACCAGAGCAATCTGGATGAGTTCTTCCGGGTGCGGGTCGGTTCCCTTCAGGACCAGATGCTGGTCAATAAAAAGATCCGGGACAATAAGACGAATATGACTTCGGAGGAGCAGATCAAAGCGATCCTGAAAGAAGTAAAGCGTCTGAATAAGAGAAAGGACGCGGCCTATGCGGACCTGATGAAGAAGGTTGCAGAGTACGGCATCACGCTGGTTGATTTTAAGACCGCAAAGCCGGAAGAAAAGAAATTTCTGGAGCAGTATTTCAATCATGAGATCATGCCTTTAAGCTCCCCGACTATCGTGGGCAAGCGGCAGCCATTCCCGTTCCTGCGCAATCAGGAGATCTACGCGGTGGTTGTTCTGGAGACGAGAAGCGGAAAGGAAAGGATCGGAATTATTCCCTGCACCAATAATATGGTGGAACGTCTGGTTGAGATCCCGGGCGGGGAAGGAAGATATGTCCTGTCCGAGAACATTGTGCTCCATTATATCGGTAAAGTATTCAAGGGATACAAGGTCATCGGCAAATCTCTGATCCGCGTGGTGAGAAATGCGGATATCGATGCAGATGCGCTGTATGATGAGGATCTGGATTACCGCGAGTTCATGGCGGACCTGATGAAAGAACGCAGGAAGCTGACGCCGGTGCGCCTGGACATGTCCCGGGAGATCGACGTGTCAGTGGTCGAATCCCTGTGCAGATATCTGGAAGTGGGTCCGGAGCGGGTGTTCCGTTCGGACGCGCCGCTGGACCTTTCCTTTGTATATAAGCTGCAGGACCTGCTCCGCATGCATCCGGAACTTTTCTATGGGAAGCGGGTGCCGCAGAAATCAGCATCGTTCCGTGACGGTGAGAGCATCATCCGCCAGATCGAAGAGGGGGATAAGCTCCTGTCCTATCCGTATGAGTCGATCCGCCCGTTCCTGAATATGCTCTATGAGGCGGCGGAGGATGAAAATGTCCTGTCCATCAAAATGACCCTTTACCGGCTGGCGAAGCAGAGCAAGATCGTGGAGGCACTGTGCGAGGCGGCCGAGAACGGCAAGGAAGTCGTCGTCCTTGTGGAACTGCGGGCGCGGTTTGACGAGGAGAACAACATCCGCTGGTCCAGGATGCTTGAGAAGGCGGGATGCCAGATCATCTACGGGCTGGAAGGGTTCAAGGTGCATTCCAAACTGTGCCTGATCACGAAGAAAGGGAAGGACGGGGTCGAATACATTACCCAGATCGGCACCGGAAACTATAATGAGAAGACGGCGCGGCTTTATACGGACCTGTCCCTGATGACGACGAATGTAGAGATCGGCCTGGACGCGGCCGCTGTATTCCAGGCGCTGACCAAGGGCGAGACCGTCGAAGAGTCCGGTCATCTGCTGGTGGCTCCGAAGTGCCTGCAGAACCGCATCCTTGACATGATCCAGGAGGAGATCGATCACAAGAAGAACGGAGAGGAGGCTTACATCGGCCTGAAGCTCAACTCGCTGACGGATAAGAAGATCATGGACAAGCTGGTTGAAGCATCCTG
Organism: uncultured Mediterraneibacter sp.; assembly: GCA_944376685.1. Classification (GTDB taxonomy): domain Bacteria; phylum Bacillota; class Clostridia; order Lachnospirales; family Lachnospiraceae; genus Mediterraneibacter. The sequence goes on from CALWDN010000002.1 coordinate 60,158, forward strand.
CGCGGGCGTTCACATCGATATGATCATCCGCGGCATCAGCTGCCTGATCCCGGGCGTGCCCGGCAAAACGGAGAATATCCGCATCATCAGCATTGTCGGGCGGTTCCTTGAACACTCCAGGATCTATATCTTCGGCTGCGGAGAGCGGAGAAAATATTACATCTCCTCCGCGGACTTTATGACAAGAAATACCGTAAAGCGTGTGGAAGTCGCGGCGCCTGTCTATGATCCGGCAATCAGGGAGCGGATCCAGGGCATTTTTGACCTGATGCTCAGCGACAATCAGAAAGCGAGACACGAGAATGCGGAAGGTGTTTATGCGCTTGTGCCGCATGAGGGTGAACCGGTCAATTCACAGGAGATCCTTTATCAGGAAGCCTATGACAGGGCGGCTTTGAGGTGAGCATATGATTTACAGATTCGGGGACCGGCTCGTCCCGGTTACAATTGAAGAATGGGATGCAGACCGGTCTCCGGCAGTATTTGTCACGGATTCCAGACATGCAGATACGATCCTCGCGAAAGCGGGGATCATCTATGAGAATGAGATCCACGTGTCGAAGATCGGGTTCTGCAGGCTGGAAAACCAGCAGGACTGCATCGTGGGTACGCTGTGCATCCCGAAGCTTCTGGATGTGCTCGGCAGCAGATACCGGATGTATTTCTTTGTCAACCGGAGCAATGTAGTGATCGTGGATGACGAGGATTTTTCTGAACGTCTGATCCGGCGGATCCAGCAGAAGAAAACCCGTCAGGGTGAGAATAAAGAGCGCTTCATCTATAATTATATTTCGGAATTCATCAGCCGGGATCTGGAGATGCTTGTGGCGTATGAACGCCGGCTTTTGAGAATGGAAGAGGATGTGAGCCAGGAGCACATCAGCGGGTTCCAGGCGAAGCTGATGCCGATCCGCAGGGAGCTTCTGAATCTCCGGAGTTATTATGATGAGATCATGGATCTGACGAAGGAACTGGAAGAGAATGAAAACGGATTTTTCCTGAAAAAGCATTTGAAATATTTTGGAACGCTGACAGACCGTGCGGACCGTCTGATGAGCCGGACCAGCCATCTGCTGGAATACGCGCAGCAGGTAAAAGAGGCGTATCAGGCGCAGATTGATGCGCGGCAGAACAGCAATATGCAGTTCCTGACCGTGATATCCACGATCTTCTTTCCGCTGACCCTGATCACAGGGTGGTATGGGATGAATTTCCGGGACATGCCGGGACTTGAAGACGGGTATCCGTTTGTTGTGGTCCTGAGCGTCATTGTGATCGTCGGCTGCATCATCATCTTTAAAAAGAAACATATTTTATAGATCCAGGACTTTACGGATAATGAGGCGCTCGTCCTCGCCGGCGTTTCTGAACCGGTCTACCAGGCGGACTTCTTCAAGCGTCAGATAAAGGCTTCCTCCGGCGTCGCGAACCTGGCTTAAAAGATAAGGGCCGGGTTTTTCGTTTACTGTGCCGTCGCCTGTACAGGACTGGGTGATAAGCTGTTCCAGTGTCACGTCGTAGATATCGGCAATGCGGAACAGCGTGTCAAGGTCGGGGACGCGCTTCCCGTTCTCATAATTGGAGTAAGCCTGACGGGAAATATTGAGCATTTCTGCCATTTTTGTCTGGGTATAGCTGTGGCCGTTGCGCAGCCGCCGGAGATTGGCGGCAAGCTGGATGTTCGACACCGGGTGCACCTCCGTTTACAGGAAATGATTTAAAAATATACATCATTATATCAATTTTTCCCGTAAATAAAGTGCTATGCAACAGAATGGAGAATGGTCCTGAAAAGCAACAAACCGTTGCTAATCTGCACGCTGGCTCAGCACGCTGTTGTGATATTCCGGGGAACAGGTGACGTCTTCCCCGAGCCATGCCGGGGGCTGATAGTTCCTGGCGGCGGCTTCGTCCGGAAATTCGATCTCTGCGATCACGAGGGGCGAAAGATCTCCTTTAAAGACGTCGAGTTCCAGTTCCAGCCCGCCTTCCAGCGGGATCACGTACCGGTCTTTCCGGATCACCCGTCCGTCTGCTTTGGCGATGAGATGGCGGTATCCTTCTTCTGTCAGGGGGAGATTATACTCCTCGCGGACCATCAGCCCTTTTGATTTATAGGTCAGCACATAGCGGCCGCCGTCCATCCGGACCCTGACGACCGGGTCGGTGCAGAGATAGCCCTGTTCGATCCTGCGGACCGGATAATTTTCCGGATCGAAGGGAAGGGTGTTAAGGTCCGGTAAAAACTTGCGTTCGATTTCCATGGCAAATGTTCTCCTGTTCTTTGATTTATTCCTTAATTATAAGAAAAAACCGTGCACGATGCCAGTAAAAAATGGTATAATCTCTGTGTTGTGAATGATACAGGAACAGTCAGGAGGTTAACAGCTATGAGTAAAGCATATGTATTTCTTGCAGATGGATTTGAGGAGATCGAAGGGCTTACGGTCGTGGACGTGCTCCGCCGCGCCGGTGTGGATACGGTTACAGTGTCTGTGACGGGGAAGAAAGAGATCAGCGGCTCCCACGGGATACCGGTCGGGGCGGACGAGCTTTTTGAAGGCCTGGATATGGACGATGCGGATCTTCTGGTCCTGCCGGGCGGCATGCCGGGGACGCTCCACCTGAAAGCCCACAGGGGGCTGAGAGAACTGCTTGTGAAGGCGGACGCGGAAAAGAAATGCCTGGCTGCCATCTGCGCGGCTCCGTCGGTCCTGAGTGAACTGGGCATGCTGAGAGGAAGGAAAGCGTGCGCATATCCGTCCTTTGAGGAGACCCTTGACTGTGCGGAAGTACTGCAGGTCCCTGTTGTTACGGACGGCCATATTACGACCGGCAGGGGGATGGGCGCTGCGATCCCGTTCGCCCTCCGGCTGACAGAGATCCTGTGCGGGAAGGAAAAGGCAGAGGAGATCGGCGGGTCGATCGTGTATAATGCGTAAAAAGTACTGGAAATATGCGGATTTATGTGCTATACTGTTTCAATGACTGCAAAGGTGTGTTCCCGCAGGCCTGCGGAGGGCAATTTTTACGGCCTTTGTGCATTCAAGGAGGAAGAAAATGAGTTTACAGGTAGAAAAATTAGAACATAATATGGCGAAGCTGACCATCGAAGTGTCAGCAGAGGAAGTGGAGAAGGCTCTTCAGGCTGCATACCTGAAAGAACGTTCAAAGATCAGCCTTCCGGGATTCCGCAAAGGCAAAGTGCCGCGCCAGATGATCGAGAAAATGTACGGCCCGGAAGTGTTCTATGATGAAGCTGCAAATCATATGATTTCAGAGGCCTATGGAAAAGCCTATGACGAATGTGAGCTGGAGATCGTTTCCCAGCCGAAGGTTGAGGTTGTCCAGCTGGAGAAGGGCAAACCGTTTATCTTTACAGCGGAAGTCGCAGTGAAGCCGGAAGTGACCCTGGGTGAATACAAAGGCCTGAAGGTAGATAAAGTTTCCACAAGAGTGACACAGAAAGAAGTGGATGAGGAAATCGATAAAGAGCGCGAGCGCAATGCACGTACAGTCGAGGTTACGGACAGGGCTGTCCAGGACAAAGACCAGGTTACGCTTGATTTCGAGGGTTTTGTTGACGGTGAGGCGTTCGAAGGCGGAAAAGGAGAGAAATATCCGCTGACCATCGGTTCCGGTTCATTTATCCCGGGATTCGAGGAGCAGCTTATCGGCGCTGAGATCGGCAAAGAGGTTGAAGTGAAAGTGACTTTCCCGGAAGATTATCATTCAAAAGATCTTGCGGGCAAAGAAGCTGTGTTCAAATGCACGGTGCATGAGATCAAGGCGAAAGAGCTTCCGGAGCTTGACGATGAGTTCGTATCCGACGTTTCTGACAAGAGCGAGACGGTTGACGAGTACAAGGCTGAGGTAAAGGCCAAGATCAAAGAGCGCAAGGAGAACGAAGGGAAGCAGAAGAGAGAGGACCAGTCCGTAGAGCAGGCGGTTGCCAATGCGCAGATGGACATCCCGGAGCCGATGATCGATCTTCAGGCAAGACAGATGGCGGACGATTTCGCACGCCGCATCATGCAGCAGGGCATGAGTATGGAGCAGTACTTCCAGTTCACAGGCCTTGACGAAGAGAAGATGATGGAAGAGTTCAAGCCGCAGGCAGAGAAGCGCATCCGCACAAGGCTGGTTCTCGAGGCGGTTGTTGCTGCAGAGAATATCGAGATCTCTGACGAGCGTCTTGACGAGGAACTTCAGAAGATGGCTGATGCTTATCAGATGGAAGTTGACAAGCTCAAAGAATTCATGGGCGACAACGAGAAGAAACAGATGAAAGAAGATATTGCGGTTCAGGAGGCAGTGACACTCATTGCCGATGCGGCAGTAGAAGGTTAAGCAGGACATAAGAAAAGGTGTGCCGCAGGGCGCACCTTTTATCAGATTATACCAGAGAAAGGAAGGCATATATATGAGTTTAGTACCTTATGTCATTGAACAGACAAGCCGTGGGGAGCGTTCCTACGATATTTATTCCAGACTGCTGAAGGAGAGGATCATCTTCCTCGGCGAGGAGGTAAATGATGTGTCTGCAAGCGTTGTTGTGGCGCAGCTCCTTTTCCTTGAGGCGGACGACCCGGAGAAGGACATCCAGCTGTACATCAACAGCCCGGGCGGCTCTGTGACAGCCGGAATGGCCATCTATGATACGATGAAGTATATTAAGTGTGACGTGTCTACCGTGTGCATCGGCATGGCCGCGAGCATGGGTGCATTCCTGCTTGCAGGCGGCGCGAAGGGCAAGCGGTTCGCCCTTCCGAACGCGGAGATCATGATCCACCAGCCCTCAGGCGGAGCCCAGGGGCAGGCGACGGAGATCCAGATCGCCGCAGAGCACATCCTGCGCACGAAGCAGAAATTGAATGAGATCCTGGCCGCAAATACCGGACAGGACCTGGAAACGATCAAGGCAGATACCGAGCGCGACAACTTCATGTCCGCACAGGAAGCGAAAGAATACGGCCTGATCGATGAAGTGATCGTTAATCACTAAGCTGGTTTATGAGGAGAAAAGACTATGGCAGGCAAAATGATGGATGATGTCGTAAGATGTTCTTTCTGCGGAAAGACACAGGCGCAGGTGAGGAAGCTGATCGCCGGCCCGAACAATACGTATATCTGTGACGACTGTGTCGCGATCTGTTCAGAGATCATAGAAGAAGAACTGGACTACAATGACGATTCCGCGTTTAATGATATCAATCTGCTGACGCCGGAGGAGATGAAAGCGTTCCTCGACGACTATGTGATCGGCCAGGATGATGCGAAGAAAGTCCTTTCTGTTGCAGTGTACAATCACTATAAGAGGATCATGGCAGAGCAGGACCTCGGGGTCGAACTGCAGAAGAGCAACATCCTTCTTCTCGGTCCCACAGGCTGCGGAAAGACGCTTCTGGCGCAGACGCTGGCAAAGATCCTGAACGTCCCGTTCGCGATCGCAGACGCAACGGCGCTGACAGAAGCCGGGTATGTGGGCGAGGATGTGGAAAACATCCTCCTGAAAGTGATCCAGGCTGCGGACGGCGACATTGAGCGGGCTGAGCACGGGATCATCTATATCGATGAGATCGACAAGATCACCAGAAAGTCGGAGAATCCGTCCATTACCCGCGACGTATCGGGCGAGGGCGTGCAGCAGGCGCTGCTGAAGATCATAGAAGGCACGGTGGCATCCGTACCGCCCCAGGGAGGAAGGAAGCATCCCCACCAGGAACTGATCCAGATCGATACGACCAATATCCTGTTCATATGCGGCGGGGCGTTTGAGGGGATCGACAAGATCATCGAGACCCGGCTGGACAGAAAATCGATCGGCTTCAACGCGGAGATCGCAGAGAAGCACGAGTATGACATGGATGTGCTCCTGCACGAAGTGCTGCCCCAGGATCTGGTCAAATACGGGCTGATCCCCGAACTGGTCGGACGCCTTCCGGTTACGGTCTCACTTGACCTTCTCGACCGGGATGCGCTGATCCGGATCCTGACGGAGCCCAAGAGCGCCATCGTCAAGCAGTACCAGAAGCTGCTTGAGCTTGACGGCGTGAAACTGGAGTTTGACCGGGATGCGCTGACCGCGATCGCGGACACAACGCTGGCGAGAAAGACAGGCGCGCGCGGACTCCGCGCGATCATGGAGAAGATCATGATGGACACCATGTTCCAGGTCCCGTCCGATGAGACGATCAAAGAATGCCGGATCACAAGAGACGCCGTGCTTGGGAAAGGCGAGCCTCTCTATATGCGGGACGGGGAAGAACGGAAGTCTTTCCTTACTTCGGAAAGCGCATAAATCATAAGAATACAGTTACGGCAAAAAGCCGTTGTGCGGGTGCAAGTGGGAGTGATTTCCGGCCTGTGCCCGCATTGACGTATCAGAGGAAGTTTTGATTCAGGAGGAAGTTGAATGGACAATGAGATAAAGAGCATGCCGATGGTGCCGCTGCGGGGGATGACGATCCTGCCGGAGATGGTGGTGCATTTTGACGTGAGCAGACAGCGTTCCATCGCGGCGGTTCAGGAGGCTATGGCAGAAGGGCAGGATATTTTTCTGGCCACTCAGCGATCCATTGATACAGAAGATCCGGATGCAGAGGATGTATTTGAGATCGGTACAGTGGCGAAGGTCAGGCAGATCATCCGTCTTCCGAAACAGATCCTGCGGGTCCTGGTCGCGGGAGAAGGCAGGGGGCGTCTGTTGGAGGTAGAGTGCAAAGAGCCTTATATGCGTGCGAAGGTTGAGGTTATCGATGAAGCGGCCGGCGATGGTGAAGACGGCCTCAGCAGTGAGGCAATGGAAAGAAGCCTCAAGGATCTGCTGGTCGACTTCGCGGCCAGGAACGGAAAGCTGTCAAAGGAATCCGTGGCACAGCTTGTCGAGGTCAGAGGGCTCCGCAGGCTTGTGGATGAGATCGCGGCCAACATCCCGCTTCAGTATACAGACCAGCAGGAGCTGCTCAGCGAGACAGATCTTCAGAAACGGTATGAGAAGCTTATGTTTAAGCTTGCCAATGAGATGGAGATCATGAATATCAAAGAGGAGATCCGCAAAAAGGTAAAAGAGCGGGTGGACCGCCATCAGCGGGAGTATATCCTGCGCGAGCAGCTCAAACTGATCCGCGAGGAGCTGGGGGAGGACTCTGCCGTAACCGATGCGGAAGAGTTTGAAAATGAACTGAAGAAGCTGAAAGCGCCGAAAGAGGTAAAGGAGAAGATCCGCAAGGAGATCAGCCGTTTCAGCAGTTCCATGAACTCTCCGGCGGAAAGCGGCGTGATCCGCACATATATCGAAACGATGCTGGAGATGCCGTGGAATAAGTCGTCAAAAGATAATGATGACATCGCTTACGCGAAGCAGGTGCTTGAAGAGGACCATTACGGACTGGAGCAGGTGAAGGAACGCATCCTGGAGTTCCTGGCGGTGCGGAGCCTGACAAAAAAAGGCAGCAGTCCCATCCTCTGCCTGGTCGGCCCGCCGGGAACCGGCAAGACCTCGATCGCGCGGTCGCTGGCGCGCGCGCTGAAAAAACCTTACGTCCGCATTTCGCTGGGCGGCGTGCGCGATGAAGCCGAGATCCGGGGCCACCGGAAGACTTACGTGGGCGCCATGCCCGGGCGAATTGCCGCCGGGATCCGGACTGCCGGCGTGAAGAATCCGGTTATGCTCCTGGATGAGATCGACAAAGTAAGCACAGACTATAAAGGGGATACGTTTTCCGCCCTGCTTGAAGTACTGGACAGCGAGCAGAACAGCCGGTTCAGGGATCATTATCTGGAAGTGCCGCTGGATCTCTCAGAGGTGATGTTCATCACGACGGCCAATACCCTGCAGACCATCCCGAGGCCGCTCCTGGACCGAATGGAAGTGATCGAGATCAGCAGCTATACAGAGAATGAGAAGCTGCACATTGCCATGGAGCACCTGATCCCAAAACAGCTGGAACGCCACGGGCTGACAGAGGGGCAGCTCTCGTTCAGCAAAAAAGCGGTCTGGAAGATGGCACGCAATTACACAAAAGAGGCCGGCGTCCGCCAGCTGGAGCGTGAGATCGGCAACGTATGCCGGAAAGCGGCAAAAGAGATCCTGACAGAAGGAAAAGAAAAGATCTGCGTGACAGACCGCAGCATCCATAAGTTCCTCGGCCGGGAGAAATATACTTATCAGATGGCCAATCCGGCGCCGGAGACCGGGATCGTCCGCGGGCTTGCGTGGACAAGCGTGGGCGGAGATACGCTGCAGACCGAGGTGAATGTGATGCCGGGAAGCGGGGAGCTTCTGCTCACCGGCCAGATGGGCGATGTGATGAAGGAATCCGCCCAGGCCGGCATCAGCTATATCCGTTCGGTCAGCAGAAATTACGGTATTGCAGATGATTTCTTTGAGAAGCATGACGTGCACGTACATATTCCGGAGGGCGCGGTCCCGAAAGACGGACCTTCCGCCGGGATCACCATGGCCACGGCGATCCTGTCCGCAGTCACAGAGACAAAAGTCCGTGCGGATCTGGCCATGACCGGTGAGATCACGCTCCGGGG
>CALWDN010000003.1 GCA_944376685.1 uncultured Mediterraneibacter sp.
AGGTCAGTATATTTTCCCCGATATTCTGCCCCAGGGATTTGCCCAGCGAAGAGACCTCCAGCGAATGCGTCAGCCTGGTCCGTATGAAATCACTCTTGTCCAGAGGGAACACCTGTGTCTTATCCTGCAGGCGGCGGAAGGACGCGCTCCCGATGATCCGGTGGTAGTCCTTCTCAAATTCGCTTCTCAGATCGGTTGTCTTCCTCCCGGATGTGCTTTCCCGCTCACGCCCGGTCGACAGAAGCCGTTTCCACTCCATTCCCGCGTCTCTCCCTTCATCAGTCCAGATAGATCGGCGGTTCATATGCCTTTCCGAGAAGCGCCTTCTTGCGCTCCTGGAGTCCGAGGAACGCCCACTCCGTCATATCTGTCCATTTATGGATCGTCCGGTCATACACCTGTACGTATCCGATCCGGGTAGGATGCATCCGCACACTGTTGGACTGATATTCCCGTCCGGTATACGGATTGACTTCGCCGGCCTCCCGGTCTTCCTCCACGTCATTGTGCCGGATGACCGGTTCAAAACTGTCGTCCTCATGCTTATCCGCAGCAGCCGCTTCCCTGCCGTCAGGCTTCTGCGCGCCATTCTCCGGTTCCCGGCTGCCCCGGGCGTCCTCATCCCTGCTCTTTCTGCGCAGGAACAGCCCGCCGCTGTGCAGCCGCTCTTTCTTCGGCTTCTCCAGCTCTTTCTTTACTTCCTCTACCGGTTCGCCGGCCTTTACATTTTCTTCCAGTTCGGAGAGCTCACGGTGTATATCGTAAAGCTCGCCGATCGTCATATCTCTTTCCTCCGGCGCATCCTGTTTGTCTGCTTCCCGCTCTACCGCTTCCGTCCGGGCGATCGCCTCCTGCTCGAGTGCGGCAGTACTGCGCGGCGGCGCCTGCACTTCCGACATAATGCTCAGGTGGAACGGGCAGTCCAGGATCTGCGCGATCATACGCATATCCTGCTCCTGGAAGTTATCCCTGCCGAGCCGCTGCGTCAGATTCTGGCGGGACATCTTCCTTCCCGTCCTGGCTTCGATCAGCTCCGCAAGACGTTTGATCGTCATCCCTTTTCTTCCGAGAATGATCTTTACCTGTTCGCCGAATGTTAAATCTTCCATGTTTCTCCTCCTTATGTATCTTTATATTCCCCTTTTTCACTGTTTCCACCCGGATCTTATGTTCAGGCCCCAAGGTACTCCTCAAGCGTGAGCCCCTGCTCCGTTATCTCCTTTGCCGCTTCCTTCCCCACATACCTGTAATGCCACGGCTCATAAATGATCCCGGTAATGTCAGCTTTATCCGGCGGATATCTCAGGATAAAACCGTATTCCCAGCAATGCGCCATCAGCCACTGCTGCTCGCTGGTGTCCCCCTGGCGTTCATCCAGTTCATCATAATGCGTCGATATGATGTCAACCGCAAGGCCGGTCGCATGCTCGCTGGTTCCCGGAAGGGCGACCTGCGTGCTCGTATCCTGATAGGCTTCCAGGGGCGTCATCCCCTGTGCCATGCGGTCCAGCACCGATGTATTGAAGATCTCCACCTGCCGGTCATAAGAACGGTAGGCCGAGGTGACATACATACTCATACCCGCCGCCGCGCCGTCCTGCATCATCTGCTCCAGGTCTGCGGCGATCCGGCCGTCCACCTGACGGCCTTCCCCGATGTCTGTCAGGGATTCCGGCACATATGAGCCGTCGAGCGGATGGTCTTCATTGACCAGTACAAGGGACCATGCCTGCGGATCTTCTGCGAGAACCCCGGCATTATCCTGCACGGCCCGTTCTTTATCCAGCTCCTGCTCCAGTTCTTCCTTTTCCCCGGCAAGCTGTTCGGCCTGTTCTCTGTATTTTAAAGCTTCCTCCCGGGATCCGGCCCGCTCTTCCTTTATGATCCCGTACATACTGACGGACGCCGAGACCATCCCGGCCGTCAGGCCGACCAGGGCGCCTGCGACTGCGGCAGCCATCCATCGGTCAGCTCTTCTTATCTTTATCAGTTTATGTAATCGAATAAATTTCATAATGCAAACTCCGTATGAAGTTCCGCATCGATCCCGGCATCCGTCGAGCACACAGCCATCTTGTAAGGCTGCCCTGCCCACTGATACTCACAGTAATAATAATGTTCTGTAAATTCTTCCGGCTGCCTGACAAGGACAGGCGGATCGCCTGCCCGGATGCAGAACCGGTCGAGCGGAAGGGCCATGCCTCTGCCGGTTGCCTTCATAAAGCTTTCCTTCAGCACCCAGTACCGGTAGAACAGGTCTGTCCTCTCCTCTTCCGACTTTTCTCTTATGATCGCTTCGTATTCCTCGGGGCAGAAATACTGCTCCGCCAGTTTAAGCCTCAGCTTCCCGGTCTTTTCCACATCACACCCCACCTGCGCCGTGCAGCCGTCCAGAACGGCGGCGCACATCACCAGGGCGCCCGAATGGGAAAGATTAAACGGTGCATCTTCCGAAAGGCCGTACTTTTCACGGATTTTCTGCCAGAGGATCCATACGCCCACACTCTGCGCCTTCATCGCATCCAGCTTCAGCTTATCCGCCTTCTGCTTTCTGAAATCCGGCACCATGGCGTAATACTTTTCATAGCATTCCCTTTCGAATAGCGGAGAGATATCCGCCGCCCACGCTTTAACCATTCTCTATCCTTTCAGGTATCTGACTTCAAACGTATCGATCGTGATCGGTTTGTTGAACAGCGTTCCCTGCGCATAGTCACAGCCCAGCTCTTTCAGGACATTGAGCTGGTCCTGCGTCTCCACGCCGGACGCCTGGACCGTCGCCCCGAGCTGCCTGCACACATCGATCACAGCCTGCGCCACGATGCGGCTGCGCATATTGCCCACGATATTCGTGATCAGGCTCTTGTCCAGCTTCAGACCGTCGAACTCCATAAGCGACAGGATCGAGAAGCTGGAGTCCTTCGCCCCGAAATGATCAAGGATCACCCGGACATTGGCCTTGCGGATCTTGCTGCTCGTCTCTGCAAGCATCTCCTGGTTCATATCGCTTCCGGATTCCGACACCTCGACTTCCAGGTATTCACACAGCACATGATATTTCTCGATCAGGCGGAGCATCCGGTCCGCGATGCTCTCCTGCTTCAGGGTTGCCCCCGCGAAATTCACCGCAACCGGGATCATCGGGAGTCCCTCCAGCTCCCAGCGGTGCAGCGTCCTGCATACTTCCTCGAACACGTACAGATCCAGATAATGGGACAGCTTCGTCTCCTCGAGGAGATTGATATATTTCCCCGGATCTACGATCCCGAGATCCTTGTGGTGATAGCGTACAACCGCCTCGGCGCCCGCCACTTCCCCCGTAGCGGTGTCGATCTTCGGCACAAGGCAGACGATGAAATTCTTCTGCTCAAGGTCGTCCAGGAGATCCTGTTTGATGATCGGCTCGTGATGGCCTTTCTTCAGGTTCTTGTAGTATTTCTTCTTCTCGTCCCGCATCATCACTTCCGCGTTGTTGACGAGTTTGTCCATGTCGATGTCTACTTTTTCCCACGCATAGCCCATAGCCACAAGCCCGAGGCTGATATTGTCAAGCTTCGTGTGCGCCGCATAGACCTGCTTCGTAAAATCTTCATAGGAAATATCCGCCGCGAGGACAAGGTATTCATCCCCGGTCAGGCGGTACACTTCCCCGCTGTGGAAATGCTCCTGGAGCACTTCGCCGACACGGACCACGACCTCATCACCGTACTCACGCCCGAATTCTTTATTAAAGTTCTTCAGCCCATTGATATCCACAGACAGGGCGCCCAGCGATTTAAGGCCGGCCGCGTCCACATTGGCAAGATAGTCCACAAGGCTGTTCCGGTTGAGGAGCCCGGTCAGGTCGTCGTGATAGCTCAGGTACTCCTGCTGCTTCTGCAGCTTCTGCAGGGCGATGGCCTGCGGGATATACGGCAGGAGCGCGCGCATCAGATCCAGGGTGCAGCCGCCTCTGTGCACACCCACTACCGCCAGGACCGACGTCGTATCTTCGCTGATCTGGCGGAAGACGCTGTAGCAGTCAGAAGTCGTGTCGGTGATCTCCTCCTTCAGCCACTTCGGCTGCTGTTCGGCGGGCATCAGCTTCAGCCGGTCACGCTGCCACTCTACATTCTCGGCGCACCATTCATAGACCGTCTCGATATCTCCGTCTTCCTTTTCAATATAATAAGCATACTCTGCATCATAGTAATCTCTTACTGTGCTGAGAACATCATTTATGATCTCCATCAGAGAACGCGGTTTGTAGCTTTCACTCATTTTATTCTCTCCCCGTACTTATTTGGCAGACAAGCGGTATTTTTACCGGAAACCATGATAAAAATACCGCTTTATCACTTTTTACAATGCATTTTAATTGTAGTATAGGAGTCCTGAAAATGCAATACGAAAAACGCCGGATATGCCCAAAGATGCATATCCGGCGCTGTTTTACACCGATTTATGAATTCTTCATGACCACGCTCTCAACCACATCCGCCGCGTGCTCGCAGGCATCCGCACAGCGCTCCAGGTAGATGTAGATATCCCGCCATGCGATGATCCTGAGCGGGTCGTCAGCCCCCGTATAAAGCCCCCGGATGCTTTCCATGAACAGCCGGTCCGCCTCTTCCTCGAAGTCATTGATCCGGATCACCAGCTGCTTCAGGCTCTTTGACCGTTTAAAGTTCCTGAATTCCTTCAGGAGATCCTTCACCGCGTCACAGCACTGGATGATGACATCCGTCATCTTCAGGGCGTTGGGCTCGATCTCCTGCACATTGTTCATGTACACGCGGAGCATGACGTCCTCCACTTTGTCCGTGATATTATCGATATTCTGGCTCAGGGAAACGATGTCCTCCCGCTCGATGGGCGGCAGGAACTCCTTCGCCAGATGGTCCAGCATATCGTGCTTTTTCATATCCGCGCTGTGCTCCACCTCGTGAAGCCGGTCCAGCTGTTCCTTCACTCTGTCCGGATGGAAGTCCGTGAGCGCTTCCTTCAGCATCTGCGCCGCGCGGCAGGAATCCTCCGCGCATGCCACAAAATTATCAAAATAAAATGAATCCTGTTTTTTTGCCATTTTCTTCTCCTCCTGAATCCCATTCAAGACTTGTTCATTCAATGTACTAGAATATGGTGATAAATATCTTTGCCACAATAAAGCTGATCAGCCCACACCCCGGAAACGTAAAGATCCAGGTCAGCATCATGTCCTTTACCACGCCGAAATTGATGGCGGAAAGGCGCTTCACTGCCCCCACGCCCATGATGGCGCTCGTCTTTGTGTGCGTTGTGGACACCGGAATGCCGAATACGCTTGATAAGAGCAGGCAGGCCGCTCCGGCAAGGTCCGCGGAAAATCCCTGGAACTTCTCAAGCTTCACCATATCCATACCCACAGATTTGATGATCTTCTCGCCGCCGACGCTGGTCCCCACGCCCATGACCACGCTGCACAGCAGCATGAGCCATACCGGGATCAGCATCCCCTCCACGCTGCTCTGGCCATTGCAGAACGCCACGCCCAGGAAGAGCACGCCGATAAACTTCTGTCCGTCCTGCGCGCCGTGCATGAAGCTCATGAAAGCCGCGCCGAAGATCTGCGCCGCTGAGAAGAACCCGTTGGTCCTGCGACGGTCCACGCCCGCGCAGATCACCGTAATGACCTTGCAGATGACCCAGCCCATGAAGAAGCCGAGCACAAGGCTGAGCACCAGCCCGTAGAGCACTTTCACCCACTCGTCAAAATTCACGCCGCCCACGCCGTTGTGGATGGCGATCGCCGCGCCCGTGAGGCCCGCGATCAGGCTGTGGCTCTCGCTGGTCGGGATGCCGAATACCGAAGCCGCCACGCTGTACACCACGATGGAAAACAAAGCCGCGCACAGGGCGATCAGCGCCGCATCCGTCTGGCCGCCGAAGTCAACCATGTTGCTGATCGTAGAAGCGACCGAGCTGTTGATCTTGGTCATGACCAGCACGCCGAGGAAATTGAACACCGCGCTCATCATGATCGCCGTCCTGACCTTCAGACACCGGGTGGCGATGCAGGTGGCGATGGCGTTCGGTGCGTCTGTCCAGCCGTTTACAAATATCACGCCCAGTGTCAGCGCCACAGTCACCAGAAGGACCGGATTTGAGAACACCTGCTGGCAGAATCCTGCAAAAGAAACGTCCATATATTTCTCCTTTTTTTCTTTCTTTGTATGCCCGTTTTCATCCGGACACGGAATTCTGCGCAAAAAAACCGGCCTGCTTTTGCCAGGTCGTTTTACGCAAAATTTACTTAAATATAACATCCGCCCCTCACAGTGTCAACGAATGCCGGATTTCTTAGCAGAAATATAGCGGGCGGCTGTTCTGCCAGCCGCCCGCCGTTTTCATGTCTTTATTTATCTGTGATGCGCCTTATCCGCATTCTTCCGGTAGATGACCGCCAGTCCCTTCAGCAGCAGGTTGTCGTCAAGGATAACCTCTTTTCTGCAGTACGGAATGATCTTCTCCGCCAGGCCCCCGGTGGCGATCACCGTTGGGTCGCCTTCCAGTTCATCCGACAGCCGCTCGATGATCCCGTCGATGGCCGCGGCCGCGCTGTAGATCACCCCGCTCTTCATACAGTCCACCGTATTTTTCCCGATGATGTGCTGGGACGCCTCCAGACTGATGCCGCCCAGCTGGGATGCATGTGCGGTCAGAGAATCCAGGGACACCCCGATCCCGGGATAGATCATGCCTCCGACATAATTTTTGTCCTTATCGATCACGCACACCGTATTGGCCGTCCCCATATCGAAAATGAGCAGCGGTGCGGGATACTCCGCCAGGGCCGCCACCGAATCCACCACCAGGTCGCTGCCCAGCTGCGCCGGATTGTCGATCCGGATGTTAAGTCCCGTCTTAATGCCCGCGCCTACGACCAGCGGCTCCTTCTTCAGGATCTTCTCCACCGCCAGTTTGACCGCCGTTGTGATCTGCGGCACCACCGAGGAGATGATCCCGCCTTCCAGATCCGTGTGTTTAATATGATAAATGTCGAGTACATTTTTAATATCAATGGCATACTCGAGCTCCGTCTTTGTGCGGACCGTGGAAAGCCGCTCCACAAACGCGCAGTCTTTCCCGTCGATGCACCCGATCACGATATTTGTATTGCCGATATCTACTGCCAGGATCATGATTAAAAGCCCAGCCTTTCCCTTATATTTTTCTTCATCAGGACTTTCCCGATGCAAAGCGTCAGGACGCCCGCGACAATGGCCTCCGGCACGCCGTTTATGCCGATCACGGACAGGATGAATGTGTACACCGCCGAAGACGCCACTTCATTGGCCTGTGCATAGGCCTCCCTGAAGAAGAGAAAGATCATGTTCATGACCAGCAGAGTGTTCACCAGCGCGCCCGATATGCCCGCCAGCACCAGGCCGATGCCCGATACGCCCTTCTTCTTCGTCTCTTCACTGACAAACCGCATGACCAGCTTATAGACATAAAACGGAACGATCCCTACCAGGATGCGCGGGATGAAGCAGATGACCACGCTCCCGATCCCGCCGCTGAATTCGCCCAGATTGTAAAACGGTGTGAAAACGAACGACGTGACCGTCGGATTGACCGTATTATTGATAAAACTTGTCAGGCCGAAAAGGAATCCGAGCGCGCCGCCCTTCTTCGGCCCCATCAGCAGTGAAGCGATAATGACCGGGATATGGATGATGGTCGCCCGTGTAAATCCCAGCGGTATATAGCCAAGAAAGGGGGTGAAGGCCATAATGCATATGATCGCGCCAAAGATCGCCACCTGGACCATGCTTATGGTACTGTATCTGCTTCCTGCATGTTTCTGTATTGAATTGTTCATAATTATTGTCCTCCCTGTTATCATTCCCCGTCCGGGGATACAATACATGAGTCTCTGTCTCTCTGTTACTTCGCTTCTCTCAGTTTCATGATCTGGTCAAGGATCCTTCCGGCTGTCTCCTCTTTCGACAATTTCCCGAGTGAGATCTCCTCCGATCCTGTGACCAGCGTCACCACGTTCGTGTCGCCGCCGAATCCGGCGCCCTCCACGCGCAGGCTGTTGGCCACGATCATGTCGAGATGTTTCTTTTCAAGCTTCTTCCGGGCATTCTCCAGCAGATCCTCCGTCTCCATGGCGAATCCGCACAGGATCTGCCCCGGCTGCCGGTGTTTCCCAAGATGCGCGAGGATGTCCTGCGTGCGCTCCAGTTCCAGCACCAGCTCTCCTTCCGCCTTCTTCACCTTCCGGCTGCTCACTGATTTCGGCCGGTAATCCGCCACCGCAGCCGCCTTGATGATGATGTCCTGCTCCGGCGCGCGCCGCGTCACCGCTTCAAACATCTCCTCCGCCGACTTCACAGGAACGGTCTGTACAAACACCGGTTTCTCAAGCGCGGTCTCCCCGCTCACAAGCGTCACGTCCGCGCCGCGTCTCGCCGCCATTTTTGCGATGGCATATCCCATCTTTCCGGTGGAGTGGTTCGTGATATACCGCACCGGGTCGATGGCTTCCTGCGTCGGCCCTGCGGTCACCAGGACTTTCAGCCCGGCCATATCCTTCTCACAGGCAGCCTCCTGCAGGATGTATTCGAGCAGCAGCTCCGGCTCCGGCATCTTGCCCGCGCCCGTATCCCCGCAGGCCAGATATCCCACGGCCGGGCTGATGACCTCATACCCGTAGCGGCGCAGCGTCTCCAGGTTGTCCTGGAGGATGGGATTCTCGAACATATTGGTGTTCATGGCCGGTGCGATGATCTTCCTGCATCTGCAGGCCATCACCGTCGTCGTCAGCATATCATCCGCGATGCCGTGGGCGATCTTGCCGATCACGTCGGCGCTCGCCGGAGCGATCATCACCACGTCCGCCTGTTTTGCCAGCGATACGTGCTCCACGCTGAACTCAAAATTCCGGTCAAAGGTGTCCACCAGACACTTATTGCCGGTCAGCGTCTCGAACGTGATCGGGTTGATGAAGTTCACGGCATTCTGCGTCATCAGCACGTGCACATCCGCCTGAAGCTTCTTCAGCGCGCTGGCAAGATACGCGGTCTTGTACGCCGCGATGCTGCCGGATACGCCGAGAAGGACTGTCTTCCCTTTCAGCATAGATTTCCCCCTTTCTGTGCATTTCTTCCTCTGTTTCTGGTTCATTATAGGACAGGAGCGGGAAAAAATCAATTTGTGGCGTCCCTGATTTCCACGGTTTCATGCATATTTTTGAAAAAAATACAAAATCTAACCCTGTCGCCCGCATCTGCGGGCAGACCCAGAATCCACGTATCGCAAAGGAGGGCCGATATGGACGAACAGACCAGGAAGCTGCTGGAAGAATGCTGCTCCGGATGCCGGATGGCCGTGGAGAGCTTCAGACAGGTACAGGAATACGTAAGAGACGCAGGTTTAAAAGAGCTGATCAGTGACTACACGGAAAAGCACTGCCGGCTGGAAGAAGAGGCCGCTTCACTTCTCAAAGAATCCGGCAATCCGGAAAAATCCCCCGGGATCATGGCAAGCGCCATGTCGCACTTCACCACAGACATCAAGCTTGCACTGGACAGCGGCAACACACAGATCGCCAAACTGCTCATCGACGGATGCGCCATGGGCATCAAGACGCTCGGTGAAAAGTCCAACCAGTACAGCCGGGCCGATAAGAAAGCTGCCAGCCTGGCAGGCCGGATCATCCGCACCGAAGAAGAACTGATGAAAAAGCTGAAGGATTTTCTGTAATATTGTATTTTCCGCTCCTTTTCATGTATAATGTGCAGGAAGAAAAGGAGTATCGGGACTATGCTGAGATCATATATCGCTTTCGATGTGGAGACAACGGGGCTGAACCCCCAGGAAAATGAGATCATAGAGATCGGCGCTTTGAAGGTGCGCGGCGGCAGGGTGGCCGAACGGTTCATGGAATTCATCAGACCGTCCGCGCCCCTGGCCCCCGCCATCACAAAGCTCACCGGCATCACCGATGAAATGGTCGCCGGAGCACGCCCAAAATGCAGCGTCATTGCGGATTTTCTTGATTTCTGCGAGGATGACGTTCTGATCGGGCACAATGTCATCTTTGATTACAGCTTTATGAAATGCAGCGCCTCCGCAGAAAATCTTCCCTTCGAAAAATCCGGCATCGATACGTTGAAGATCGCCCAGAAAGTTCACAAGGATCTGCCCTCCAAAAGCCTGGGCAGCCTGTGCGACTATTATCATATCGAAAACAGATCCGCCCACCGGGCTTATCACGATGCCCTGGCCACGGCCAAACTGTACCAGACGCTGGCCCACTATTTTGAAGACCGGGACCCGAAACTTTTCAAGCCGGTCCAGCTTACATATAAGGTAAAGAAGCCTCAGCCCGCCACGCCCAAACAGCTCGCACTGCTGGAGAACCTGGTCCGCAGGACGAAAACCGAGGTTACATGGGATGCGGGGACGCTCACGAGGAGCGAGGCGTCACGGATCATCGACCGGCTGCTGAAGAAATAGGCATAAAAAACCGTCAAAGCTATGTACAAACTTGATACTTTTTGTTATATTGGTATCAAGTTGAGGCGATAAGGGTGATTTTATGACCGATTTAAATTCTTTAAAAAAACTTGTCAGAGAAAATGGCTATCTATATACGAAAGACGTAACCAGTGCAGGAATTCGCCGGGAACAGCTCAAAAAATATCTGGATGATGGCAGTCTGATCCGGGAAAGCCGGGGAATCTATTCCTTTTCAGACAGTATCAATGACGAATTTGTTTTACTGCAGAGCAGGTGTAAAAAAGGGATTTTCTCTTATGGTACAGCATTGTATTTTCACGGCCTGTCCGATCGTTTTCCTCAGATTATTTCCATGACAGTACCAAAAACCTATAACGTATTTTACCTGAAGGAAGAATTATTTCATGTAGAATTCCATAGGATCAAACCGGCATTATGGAGCATTGGAATGACAGAGTTAGTCTCACCGCAGGGCGGAAAAATCACAGTCTATGATAGAGAACGGTGCATTTGTGATATTATACGACGACGCAGGCAGACTGATCCGCAGATTTTTATCCAGGCAGTGAGAGGTTATTTTTCTTCCAAAGATCGTGACAATATCAGATTATTAGAATATGCCAGGAATTTTCACATTGAAGAAAAAGTACAGGAGTATATGGAGATATTATGATGAAAACACCAGAACAACTAAAAGGAGCCATTCGCAATCTGGCAAAAGAAAAAGGACTTCATGCACAGGAAATCCTGCAGATTTTTATGTTTGAACGTATCATAGAACGTCTTTCTCTTTCTCCATATAAAGATAAATTTATTTTAAAAGGCGGACTTTTGATTTCCGCCATTCTCGGCGTAGCGGAACGAACGACAATGGATATGGACACAACCATAAAAGGCTTCCCGATGGATGAAACCAGCATACGCAATGCAATCATCGAAATTCTGAATTGTCCAGTAAATGACGGAATCAAGTTTCAGTTTTTAGGTCTGACACCGATCCGCGAGGATGACGAATACGAAAATTGCCGCGTTTCCATCCAGGCAACTTATGGGAAAATAAAAACACCTATGAAGATAGATATAACAACCGGTGATGAAATTACTCCAAAAGAAATTCAATTTTCCTATCCATTCCTGTTTGATGATCGCCAGGTACTGGTAAAGGCCTACACACAGGAAACCATACTCGCAGAAAAATACGAAACAATTATCCGAAGGAATGTAGGAAATACACGGGCAAGAGATTTTTACGATTTACATCTTTTATACCGGCTATACCAGGGAAATGCCGACTGGGATCTTTTAAAGCAGGCGCTTCTTGCTACTGCAAAAAAGCGAACTTCTTTGTCCATTTTACAGGATGCAAAACGGATTCTCCCCATATTAGAAGAATCAGCTGTTCTGCAGGATTTATGGAAAAGATATCGGGCACATAACTTGTACGCGGAACAAATTACATATCCTGCTATCATGGAAACCCTAAAAGATTTTACAGGAAAAATGAATTTTTAGCGTTTCAATGTATGCAGGGATCGATCAATCATCAGGCCGTCCGCACCCCTCGCACCCGCCGGCGCAGAAAATCTGCAATTCGAAAAATCCGGCATCGATACGCTGAAGATCGCCACGTTCAAACGGCTTGCGCTGCTGGGAAAATAACGTCCACTTTTATTTTCTCCCAAGCATTTTAAGCGTCCGGCCGTCCCTGTTTCCACCATAATATTTTTCCAGGACTTGACAGAAAATATCCTCGGATTCCGCCGCCGCATCAAACAGCGTCATAGACGACCTCAATTTTATATTATCTGGACATCCCATCACTTCTGCCGCATCGTTGGTCTCAAGAGACAGCAGTGCTTCACAGATTTCCACAAGATGTGCTCTTAGCATCGGGTCTGCCAGGTATGCTTTCGCCTCTTCTAAATCCCTGATCCCATAATATTCAGACATGGAACTGAACCCAAGCCCTTTTAACTGTGGGAAAATATACCAGATCCAGTGTCCCGTTTTTCTCCCATTTCTGATTTCGCTAAGTGCGTTCTGATAGCTTGCTATGTGTGCTTCGGTAAAGCGTGACACATCGTAATCCATCCTATTTCCCTCCATCATCATTTTTATGGTGCATACGTAACGGGAAGTTCTTATAATAGATTATATTCCCTTCCCATTTCGAATGCACCAATTACTCACTTAAAAACTTTAGTGATCCTGCTCATATCTCGCCTTTACACAATGGCCACCTTCGCATGAAGATCTGTCGCTCGCTTCAGTATTGACCTTTACAGATACTTCTACTTTAGTTACAACCGGTTTCTCATACCTCATGATTTCACCTCCTCTCAGCCTTTTTTGCAATTTGAAGTGCCTCGTCGTAAGTCACTTCTTTCTCATAAAACGCTTTTCTTATCTTAGCGATTTTACAAGCATTTTCAGGACGATATTCTTCATCGCCATACATAAAATCCATTTCAGCAGGGCATATATCACAATAATATTTTGCATCACAATTACTGCACATGTAATTTAAAGAAGCTTTTTTCCTGCTATAAACAGCAAAGTCTTCCCAAATTTCATCAAAATCTGTATCCAACAGAGAAATTCCTCTATGCCGCAATTTCATACAAGGACACATCCGCCCCTGATAATCGATAACGAAACTGTTAAGGGCAACATTACAAAAATACACTCCGTCTCTTGCGATCAAAGTTTCCATAATCTCATTATAATTTGAAATATCGTTACGTTCACCACGTCTCATCTGATCATAATAATTTTTAAATTCATACTTAAGTGCAACTTCCAATGGAACCTGATAACTTCGAGGTGATTCATTCCGATCAATGGTCGGCGTTATTTCAAATGTATATACAAAAGGAACTCCTATTTTTTCTGCCAATTGCTGCATTTTTTCTAATTCCGGCAATGTCTCGATCATAATCGGCGATTTCAAAGACACTCTTACTCCCGCTTTTTTTAATTCCGCACAATTACCGATTACTTTCTCAAAAGCTCCTGAAACCCCTGTAATTTTCTGATATGTTAACTCACTGGCCCCATACAAAGATACATCAACCAAAAGCGGTGGATATTCTTTGAATACCTGAACTGCATGCTCATCAATCAAATATCCGTTTGTAAATAACTCTACTAAAAATCCTTTCTGCTTTGCATACAAATAGATGTCAAGAAAATCCTTCCTCGTAAAAATTTCTCCGCCAGTAAAAGTCAAAAAAATGATTCCTTTTTCGTACAAAATATCAACAATCTTTATAATCTGTGCATAAGAGAGCATATTTTCAAAATGATGTTCCTGCAAGTAACAATGTATACAGGACATATTACAGACTGGCGTTAATTCAAACAACGCCGAAAACGGACATCTATTCTGCATCCATTTTTTTCTTTTTTCCGAATCAAAATTCAAAAGCTGAATTTGAAGTTCTTCATTTATCTCTTTCATAAATATACTCCAGAAAATTTTCTTCTTTTAACATATTTAAAAAAGTTGACACATCACCCAAAACAGTTTCAAAACTAATATCATCAGCAATCTTTTTTAATATTTCCTTCGCAATATCAAGCGGCGAATGATAATAGTCAAGCAAATCCCAAATATAATTACCCATAGAATTAAGTTCATATAAATGACATTTATCATTGAGATAATTTTGCTTAATATCTATCAAAAAAATATCTCCATGGATTTCTCTCTTTTTGATATTTTCTCTTTTTACATAAAAATCACTCATATTTTAATTTCCCTAAAAACGTTCTCCGAAATCTTTTAAGTTCATCTTGTGCTTCTGCATAGCCAAGTTTAGCAGCCTCTTCAAAATGCCGATATGCCGTTTCCAAATCATTCAAATGAACCAAAATCCCGCCCATATTGTGGAGACAGTTCGCATGCATTTCTTCATGCCACCACTCCCCATATTCTAATGCCTTTCCCGTGTTATGTACAAAGCTATCCGAATCATTCAGGAACAACGATGCCACAGCCATGCCATGCAGGGCATCTGAACATGGCCAATTTTTCCATACATCCTCAAAATAGCTATATGCTTTAGATAGATTATCAGCATCTTTTAAATCCGAATAGCAGGTAACCCATCCTTTTTCCCATTCACTCTGATAATACAACTCCCGAACTTCTGTAATGTCACATTCATTTGTATTTTTCAACTGCAGCAATATCGTACTTGCCTCTTCCAGATCGCTAATTACAGCATCATCATAAATCAAATTTTGCCTTCTCACTTTCGCCCATCTGTACAGACATTTTGCATAACATAAATTTCCTTTTACCGTTTGTAGTTTCAGGCATCTGCCCATCCAAAATCTCATCTTCTCAAAATCGAAAAAATCTGGTCCAAATGCAGAATCCCCCATGTAAATCACTGCCAGACACATACAACCGTCTTCTTCTCCTTTTATTGCGTCCCGAATCAGATCTGGAATTTCATCCTCTATTTTTCTACAATCTTCAGCTACAAACAACTCCATCATGTCTGACGCTCTTGTATCCCCCCGTTCTGCCGCTTTTTGAAACCATTCTATCGCGGCATCATCTTTCTGCTCCAGACAGATTTCCCCCATTAAATACCAGGCAGCAGGCTCATCTTTAACCTGAACTTTTTGCAAATAATCTATAGCCGTTTCCAGATTCTTTTCGACAACACCATCCACGCCTCTTCTATATATTTCTCCCAGAGGCAGATTCGCCCTCTCATCACCTTGATCAGCGGCTTCCTTAAACAGCGGAAATGCTTTCGCATCACTTTCTTCAGTCCCTTTTCCAAGATAATACATTGAGCCTAAAAAATAAGCGCTGTTTGGTTCAGGATCATCATCCGAATATGCCAGACTATATAACTCAAAAGCCTTCTCCTCATTTACTTCAACGCCATATCCTTTTTCGTAAAATACTCCTAAAGGCAATGCTGCGTAAAGACATCCTTCCTGAAGAGCTTTTTCATAATTTTCGATAGCTTCATCCCACATACCTTTCAGTCTGTAAACTTCACCGATATTATAGTAGACATCTTTTCTGCCATTGTTTGCGGCAAATTCAAACAACATGAGGGCTTTTTCATAATCTTGACCGATTATTTCTCCGTATGTATATAAAATCCCCAACTGAACCGCAGCGCCGGCATCCCCCAACTCAACAGCCGCTTCATAATAGCCGATACACTCTGAGCATTCTTCTTCACCAAATGTACCTTCTGAATACTCATACGCTAATCTGTACATCGCACATGTATTCCTCTGGTACTTCAGGATTTTTTTATACAATTCCATTGCTTTATGTATATTTTTTTCTGCTCCGGAAATTCCAAACTGATATCGTCTTGCAAGTTCATACATAGCTACTGGATTTTTCTTCCCGGCTTCTGCTATGACATTATCGAGTTCAGCTGCTTCATATGATTTATCGTATTCGGTCACAATTGGCAAACTATTATTTAATAAAATATCTTTATCCATAAGTCTGTCCTTTCTTTTTTATTTCACGAATCTTTCCCTATTGTTTCTTCATACGGATTCACATGATACCATTTCACGGCAGTCGTCTCTATGCCATACCCATCTACTACAGCTATTTTAAGTCGGCCGCTTCTTTCCAATGAAAAGAGTGTCTCTTCCGAAAATGAAGAAAGTTCTGTTTCTTTTGGCAAGGATTTCTGTCCTTTGGCAAGTATCATGTCTACCGCATCTTCCAACCAAAACTGCTTTGCACTTTTTACTGCATTGTCTTTTCCTCGCGCATCAACAGTTATTTCGAACTGCCCCTTGTCTACTTCAGCAATATGTATTTTGCTCCCGCCCTTTATAGTAAGACCGGCACATAAGACAGCGAACATAACACCAAACACGATACATTGCCTCTGATCACGAAGTTTATTCCTCACAAACATACCCGGATTAAATCCTGTAATTGCTATCAGTGCCACAAAGATTAAAGCCGCTATAATTAACGTTCTATAATTTGCCATCAAATGCCGCACCTCGTATATACGTCCTGCGGTAGTGATCGCCATCGCAATTATTATCATAACTGTCAGTCGGTATACATACGGGAACTTCTGAACTGCATCCTGCTTCTTCAATGCCTTTGCGCGATCATAAATTGCAAAGATACATACAACAAATAACGTAAAAGATATCAGTCTGCCATTATGAGCTTCATATATTCCAAACACAACCGCAACAGAAATCAAAAGAAATCCCTTTATATCTGCATCTTTTCTAAACAGATATATTATGGATGCCGTCATATATCCCGCAAGAATTAACGACCAGTACCCAACATAAAAGTTATATAAGATACTGCATACAACTAATATGCTGCCAAATATCAAAAGTAAAAACAAATCACTGATCTGTTCCGTTTTTTCCCGATATTTCCAAAATACTGCCTCCAACACAGCAATTACCACCAGGATGACTATAAGGTTCAATATCGTAAAGTTATTCCCAAGCAGAATATATTCCAGATAGCCTTTTTCAGACATTTTAGCCATCGCATTTGGTTCCAGAGCAATAAGGACCAGCAATACTGCACTGAACGCAATAAACCATCTGCTTGTTTTGGGACTGACCCCTTCAATTCTATAACGGAGAATGTCATTAAAGAGAAACAGTCCGGTCACGGCAAAATAAAAAATCCCAACTCTTACGCTGCCTGTCCACGCATATATTATGTAAAAGCCGATTGTACTTATCGCCATATATCGGTAAATCAGATCCAATACTTTATATTTATTTGGATTCAGTCTGCATATTCCAAGCACAGCCAGAATCAATATTCCTATCTGCAGGACCAGATTTCTATCTGTTATAACAAACAGTGATATAAAAAGATTCGGAGCATATCCCGGAGCTGTACCTCGTCCAAACTGCAAAGGCCAGTAAGGCGCAATATAATATGCAAGAAATACCAGGCTGGTAACTCCAATTACCCGTCCCATTACAGCTGTCAACGGAATAGCGGGTGTGTTTGCATCCGGTTTTTTTATTTTAATGATTTCCTGATACAACATGTATATAAATGCCACTACAAAAACATATAATCTATACTTGTGGAAATGAGTAAACAGGTAAAACAACATTACTGCAGTCCAGCCCAGAAAAACCGCTGTATGTTTTATACGATTCACGTGATTTGTATCCATCTCTGTTCTCCTTAAACAATATATATAAACAAAAACATAAATGTCGTCAAAACATATAAAAGTCCATACTGCCTCAGATCTGAATATGGCTGCTTATACCAGTTCAAAGTAAGAAGTCCAAACACGCCTGCGTTTAACAGCGAACAAATTACTTTTGCTATAATATGTCCCCCCGTTACCGGAGATGCCGGCAGAAATAGAATCAATATCTCAAGTACTGCCGTAACAGCAAGCCACATGGCAAATTCTTTCCTGTTAAAGGCTTTTATATCACACAGATTGCTGACCACCTGCCTTTTACCACTATCCACGGCGAATGTTCCGGGACTGGTAAATAATTTATAGGCTTCATTATAATAACCGTTCTCATAGCAATAATCGCCAAGCAGAGCCATAGCTTTTATGTCTCCGGCACGTACTGCGTATCCGAGATATTCGCCAGCTTTTCCAATATCTTCGACAGTACCTTTACCTTGCAGATACATCTCTCCTAATATTCTTGCGGCTCTCGGGACTCCCGCTGCTGCGCAGTAATTCAGAAAACTGAACTGTTCTTTTGACAGGCTTTCCACTTCCGTATTCAAGGCACTTTCTATTTCATCTAACTCTTTTCCACATGCCAGAGGGATACAATAAATATCTTCATTTATAAATGAACGTCCGCTGTCAAAACTGATTTCCACATGTATATTTTGAGAAATCCCTACCCCAAACAGGAGATCACTGACAACTTTTCTTATCGTATCTGCTGTAAGCCCGCTGATTCCTGTTGCCTGGACAATATTATTTATATCCACTGCCGTTATGCCCTGAGAAAACTGTTCTTTATAGCGCATAAAGGAGCCGGCCTCCAGTACAAGCTGTACCTGCCTGATCTCAATGTCTGATACCCCCTGCGCACTCAGCCGTTCAGCCAACCGTTCCACGTCTGAATATGCTTCGATCCCTTCCTGCATCACAATTGCACGTAAAGCCATCCCGAGCCTGGTTTCCTGCGGTTGCCTCTGTCCTGTATTTTTAAATAGCTGTTTTAATGTGACCATTTTTATACCCAGCCTTTCTTCTGTTCATTCCAACACAACTGATCTAATACGTCCAGCCATTCCTCCGGCGAATACAGACGTCCTTCGCCCTGTACATAATCAGCCAAGGACTCCTGAAACATTTCTTTGATTTTGTCCGGCAGTTTTTCCCATCTTTCTTTCGGAAGATCGTTTTCACTCATTGGGCCCAGGGAATTGCTGTTATCTTCCGGGTCAAATATAAATTTAGGATACTGATGATAATGTTCGAAATAATATTCATGGGCTGCCCTATCCACATCTCGGATCGGATCGAACACCTCCCCAAAACTACTCAGACCTTTTCCTTCATATGGCATCCTTCCTATCATCAGTCTGAAAAGCATACTGCAGATAGAAAAATCATCTATATTACCGGAATATTCTGTTCCGTCATAAATATATGGCGGAGCAAATTCTATCGAAATATCTTTTACAGGAACTATTTCCTGTTCGCCGGATTTAAGAGATGCTTCTTGATTTAAAAAAGGTTTCCATTCCATATATTCTGGTTTTTCTTCTTTTTGTTCATAAAGTCGGATCCCGGACGAGAACCTCAAAAAAACATCCAGTGTTTTAGGCTCGTAAAATATCCTGTCAATACAAAAATCATTATAGAAATATCCACTTTTATGCAGACCGGATAATACCTTTAACAGATTTCTGCAGATTTCTTTTATTTCAGCATTTCGCCAATCCAGTCTCCGGCTTGTCTTCTCCTGATACAGCAATTCCCTGATCGGGGTAAATCCGGGATAAGGTTTTAACGGGAAAATATAACACTGTACATACATCTGCTGCTGGTCCTGGTACTCGACCAGATCAATAGGCCACTCATAATGATCCTGCGGCATTGTATGCCATATGTATCTTCTATGACGCAGTAATTCTTCAGCGCCAATTGGAGTTTCTCTTTTCCCGATTACTTTAATACGTACAATATTGCCTGAATGTACATGAACTCCAAACCAGCCCGCCTCACTACTCTGCGTAATCCTGTAGAAATCATATCCGCTCAGAAGGCTGAATAGCAGTTCGTTTTGCTTCTGTCCCTTATCTCTTCCCATTTTATCTCAGCTTTCTTTTACTTTTTCCACCCGAATAGTTTCCGCTTTATAGGCTGTGTGTCATTTAATGCTGCGCCTTCAGCCTGTCGGGCTCTTTTTTCTTGTTCTTTCTTTCTTTTTTTCTCTTCTACTCTTCGCTGTTTTATTTCACGTTTCAGTACATCACAGCTTGCTGACAATATTTTATCTCCTGTCTGATCTGCATAATCAATACATTCACTATAAAACTTTTCGATTCGCTCTGTTGATGTCCAAAAATCTATATCTGTCTCCAGTGACTGTTGCAGCAACTTAGGATCACACAATATGGCCACCCGATTTTCCGCCAGTATATTCACCAACGGGCGGTCCAGCCATCTTGCCAGACTACTCCAGAATGTAAATGACATACATTTTTCAGCTGCATGTCCGGAAATAATATATTCATAAAGCAGCTGTACTAATCTGCCATCTATCTCATAAGATATATCTGATTCAATATATCTTTTTACCCTCTGATAATCTCCTGCCCCGGCCGCCTCCATACACTCTATGTACTCCAGCATCCCTTCAGCAGAGGAAAGGGCCTTCTCCCATTTGACATAAAAATCCCGGTATTTATCCATATCATCTAAATTAAAATGATTATGGATATAACAATCATACTCCTCACAAAGCTCCTTCGCTATTTTACCGCTTCTCCTGATATCAAGTTCTGTATTTTTATAGCTCGTTTTAACAGTCTCGAAGTCAATTCCAGCCCTTATTTCCGTCCGCGCGATTTCTATATTTTTCTTATGAAGCAGCGTCTGTGCCTCCGGTTCAATTTCTTCCATGTCTTCACAGTCATAATACGCTTCGATCAAATCCCCGTATGTACAGTCTGGATCAGCTGTCAGGTTCCCTATATTGCGCAGATAAAACCCGCAGAGCAGTTTACGGCCTTCTTCTTTTTCTGACAATGCAGCCCGCAATTTTACAAAGACCGGATTCTCCTTGCCAAGCTCGTTCAGATACCTGTATCCCTCTTCTTCTGTGAGCTGCGCTGTAACAAAAGCGAGATATTGTAAATATGTATCCTTCAGCTTCTCTGACACTGATGAAGCCACACGCTCCTTTAACATCTGTTCTGCTTCTTCACCAAGTCTGATTTTCCGTTTTAACATCTTGCTCAACAAAACAGCAGTCTGATGGTCATACGACTCTGCACTGGCAACCGGAAGTGCAAGCCAGTCATATATTAGTCCCATTATTTCATCATCCTGTACATTGTCGATATCTTCTGTACTCATCATATATGCGATGCGGAGAGCATCCATCCCGTTCAGTAAGATATCACCCATTTCGACAAGCCATTTCTCCATATCTCTGAACAGTTTCTCATTATATTCTTCTCTCTCGCAGTTTTCTGCAAAACATGTCACAAACGGATTGCGTTCCCATCTCTTTTCAATAGCAGGCGTCAGAATATTATTCTCACCAGTCCACGGGTCAACATAACGGCTATACTCTGGAATGTTTTCCCCAAAAATCAACATCCTGTTTGTATTATCCAGCTCAGTACAGGAAGATGCCGTAATCTTTATGCGCAATGAATATGGCACTGCCATATATGCCAGATAGAGAAGATTGCGCATAATTTCATCCTCTCCATTTGTACGGACATAAATTGTATTATTCGTATTCGTAGAAAGCGCATAATACAGACATTTAATATAAATGATATAATTTTCTTTAGTCATATGACAGTTATCAAGCGCTTTCTCTATACTGTATGCTTCCTTTCGCATCAAGCGTTCTGGTACACTCTCAGTTTCCTCCACTTTAGTTTTAAAATTCTCATCACTGATCCCGAGCAGAACATTAGGATTTTTCAGCAATTCATAAGCATCGGGAAACAGATAGCCATGGCTAAAAAAATTAGAACGGCCAAAGGCGTCAGACAGACCATACTGTGTCCGCGAGATCCCGACGAATCCCTTTTCACACAGAATTTCCAACATCCAGAGTGCATTCCCGTTTTTGTCAAGAGGCGTGCCTCGCTTCACTTCATTGCCGGCCTCGTTTTTTTCATACGCAGCCAGCAGCACCTGCGGTATATCCGTTGAATAATGAAGTGTTTTCCAACCTTCATTCACTCCCACTCTCGTATAACAGGCCTGGTAGAATTTTCCCTGCATAACAGTCTCCTTCCTGAATCACTAATCTGTCAGCTCATACCAGTAACTTCTCTTTTCCTCATCTGTGAGCGGACGATATGTTGGCTTTTTAAAATTCCTTAACAATCCCGTCGGCGGTACTTCTATCTGATCCGGCATTTTTCTGGGCGCCGGAAGCCGGATCGGAACATCTGATTGAATATAGCCAAATCTGTAAAACAGCCAGAACAGCGGTTCTGCAATCCGTCTTGGGATCGGCGGATCAATAGGATACGATACCTTCTTTTCCCTTCCATCTTCCGTGCGGATTGGTTCTCCGGCTGCATTTTTCGCAGTCTCCTCTTTGACCGGACCGCCAATTGCAGAAAATGCAAAATAATTAAAATATTTATACTGATTTCTTAATGCCAGCGCCAGTTCCTCATTCATAGCTTTCTGAAGCTGTTGCTGCAGTTCGTTATAGTCTGTGGCATTAAAAACCGGAATTCTGGTCCCCATCACTCTATCCCGCACCTCAGAAATATCGGCCCTTCCTGCCGGAATCCACTCCTCAAACGAATCACTTTTTGACACACACACTGCAATCGGTTTTGTACTCAGTTCCGCCCCCTTTTCAAGCGTCGCGTTATAAATCGTATTGAGAACAGCCTGTGGCTCTGTCGGGATAACACAATCTACACCTGCCCATTTCAATTGCCCCGGATCTACAAGCAGGATAATCCCATCCGAATAATTAATAAAATTCCCGTATTTTGTCATTTTTGCAGCAGTTTCACAATCTTCTCCGGCAATATCATAGAGCACAATCGTGTTTGTTACCGGCTGATCGCCTCTGAGGAATCTGAAATCATAGAACATAGGCTGCGAAAATGTACCGGCAACCGTTGAATTTGGCAGAACCTTCCCCTGCTCTACCGGATTATCCTCTATAAAATCTGATTCATGATCCGATGTAAAAAATGCAGACCAATTTAAAAATGTAGCATATTTACTTATGTACTTGAGAAGCTGTGAAATATAAACCGTCTTCCCTGCTCCTGTAACTCCGATAACCGAGATAAATTTTACCGGATATTTCCCGTACTGGTTGGGCAGTGGATTATGGCAGAACGGACACACTCGCCGTCTTGTCTTGTTTCCAAATACATCCGTTACGCCACAGACCATTCCATCACCGTCATAAATAAAATAATCCCCCTCCTGTTCCTGCTTTAAAACCGCTCTGTGTTCCTCATTTTCCGGATTCAGGACAGGAAGCTGGTGTACGCCGCCGCGCCATTTTTTATCCAGGCCAAGGCTTTTCTCTGACGTGCTTCCATAAGTTTTCCACCAACGGGTATATTTTTCATCATCTTTTCGGATAAACGGCTTCCTCATCTTTGTCT
This sequence comes from uncultured Mediterraneibacter sp., assembly GCA_944376685.1. Lineage (GTDB taxonomy): Bacteria > Bacillota > Clostridia > Lachnospirales > Lachnospiraceae > Mediterraneibacter. The sequence continues at coordinate 23,318 of CALWDN010000003.1, forward strand.
GTTCTGTCAGTTTTGTTTTTCTGGTGCTGGCAGGAAGCCTCGCAATCTCGCTTTCTGTCAGCCCTTCCTCATTCAGTTCACTCTCGTCAAATTCTGTTTCCATCCGAAAATGTACTTTTGTATGCGAAAATTTCTCAAAACAATATGGACAGGTGATCTGATAATCCTCCATATTTCTTCTCCTTTTATATCCTGCTTAATGTAATTCCTGATACTTCTGAAAAAAACCTGGGCGGCGTATCTCCCATGCTCCGGATCAGAATTTCTTTTCCTTTCATCTTGTCTGTAACAGGGTATTTGTAGTTACTTCCAGCCACTGTATATACAATGTCACCCGAACGGAAATGTGATCTCTCAGTTCCAATTATTGCTTTATAAAAATCCGTACGACAATATTCCGTTCCGCCAAGTCCCAAAAATCCCTTTTTCACAGGCACAGTGTATGGTTCCACATGGTAACTGACTTCTATCGAAACCCCAGTCTGATACTGGGAAGATGCACTTTCCGGAAGATAGAGTCTGAACTGATCCTTTTGCCTGTCATACCTGCATCCGCATACTGCATAATTTGCCGCAAGATCAGGCAGGGCGATTACATCCCTGTTTTGTCTCATTGCTACATAGCTTACTGTCCGGGCTTTTATTTCACTGCCTGACATCAACACTTCTTCACCTGAAAGGACTTTCTCTTCCAGCTGCTGTAGCTGTCGCCTCACTCCTTCATCAAGAAAATCAATCTTGTTATCCAGTGCCCGGCACAGCAGCAGGATATGCGTACAGCCTTCATAGTTGATTTTCATATAATTCTGCCCCTGTACCTTTTCAACCTGCGGCCGTATTGCATAGACCTGACTATTCATCTTTTCCAGTATTACTTCCATTTTATCCACCCTATATAATTAAATTTGCATCACATCGATACAATCTTAATACACCAATGGAATTATTGTTTCCGCTGTCAAAAAACTCCACATTGGACTGATTTTTCCTGAGTTCCTGCAAATATCTAAAAAATCTGGTTGCCTGTCCGTCTGAATCTTTCTGGCTTACAATAAACATCTCCTGAAGCATCGTCGGCACAGTGAGTGTTTTCAGCCGGATTTTATCACCAAGCTCATTCAACAATTCATTTCTGAGCGTCTCCTGGATCACAGCGGAATCCGCGCCCATCCTGGCTGTTATCTCGTCCATAAGCGAAGCCTCAAAGATCGAATCGCTCGATAAAATCTCAATCACAGTTTCTTTTATAAAACGGATAAGACTTTCGCTAGTTCCTTCCATATTCATCAATTTGTCCCTGAGACGCTCCGCATTCTGGCCATTCAGATAATTTTCTGCTGTTTTATCATAATAATCACGTATACTCTCCTCATCAGGATCAACAAAATATCCTTCCTGAAACTCGTGTTCTATCTCTTGCAGTTGACGGATATAATCTCTTGCCGAAGTTTTCAGGCGTCTCATTTCTTCTCTGAACTGCGGCAGAACAAGGGAAATGAAATCCGCCTCTGCCCGTTCCATCATATACTGATATGCCGGCGTATTATCTGAAGGATATGATTTTCTTATCTGTTCTGCTGCCTGATCAATCACAGCATCTGTAATCTTCAGCACCTCGCCTGCTTTTATTCTTCGGGAAAGATAAGACTGGAATTCCCTTCTGAAACTTACTGCTGCATTTTCTATTTTGGGGATGAACTCCTGTTGGTAGAATGCATCTGCGCACCCCAGCGTCTCCTGTTGTAATACCACATATGGTTTTGAACAAAGTGACTCTGTAAATTTTGAAGCTCTCGGCATATATTCCAGCGCCTCTTTACCTGGAAATACCGGGCCGATCTCCCGTTTATAAAAATCAGAAATCACCCCTGCTGTCCCTCCAGACACCTCCAGCCTGCCGCATAATTCATCCAGAGGAAGCCCTTCGCCTTCATTCAAGCAAAACCCGATCCACTTCAGCACTCTGTTAAAAAGGATTTCACATATCTTTCTGTTGGGCCGTCCAACTCTGGAATAAGCCGCCGTCAGGTAATACGGATCACTTTCTGCCGGAAACAATAACGCTACAGGTGTTTTGTAATTCGCACCACAGCTGTCTGCAAGCAATATGATCGTCCCGGCAAGATCATAGTTTTCTCTTTTTCTCTCACCGGCAAGCAAAATGCCATTGTACATACGATTGCTAAGCAGAACAGCTGAACGGTATGGCATCTGCTTCTGATTCATCTGTTCTCTCAGATACTGCTGGATTTCCCTGCTCTTTTTTCGTCCGGATGCAGATTCATCCAGAAAAGTTATACTCATTGTCAGGCAGTAGGTCTGCCCTGTGTATTGGCAGATCTTCTCCACGCTCTCATAAGATTTTACGAATGCTTCCACACATTCGTAATCTGTCGTATCAAAAACCATAACTAACAGGAAATCGTTCATGTTATGAAAACTGTCTTCCTGTGCATAAAGCTTATCCGCTGCCTCCTGAAATTTCTCCACAGAAGTCTCCTTCGGGCTTTCTTCAGAAAAACTGTAAAAAATCCCATCTTCCACCATCAGTTGGGCCACAGAATCCGCTCTTCGGCGCCAGACCTGCCGCAAGGTATCTGTAATATCTTTTCTGGCCCGGCTGGCCTGGCTTCCCATATACAGGATCATCAACGGCACATTGGGCACGTTTGCTGCGATCCCGTTTTTCTGCATCTGACGGCTCTCCAGTTCCTCTGTCAGTCCAGAAAGCAATTCATCCATCTGTCCCATTTGCATCTCCTTAATTGCTCTGCATTTATTCTCCGTACAGCATACCGAATGTCTTCAGACTTGCCATAAAATCCCTGATAAACGCTGTCAGTTCTTCCTCATTCTCCGGCATCTGCTGCCTGCAGCTGCTCCGCATCATCTCCACATACTCCAATTTAAACATTTCTTTCATCCTGGCAATCGATGTCTGAATCTCCGACGCAGCCTCATCTTTTCTCGCATTACTTACTCTCACCGCTGCTTCCCGGTCTGCGTCCGGCAGCTCGAAGAATGTATGAAATCCCTGATATAACGGGGCAAATCCGCCGTAAGGTTTGGACGAAGGGATACTCAATATAATCTCATTTTTAAGCCCGAATTCATCTTCCTGCTGATAAAGCACTTTTGCTCTTCCCTGGAATGTGATCACTCCTGTCATCAATGCGTCAAAATACTGCTGACGGATCTCCCTGTAACGCGCTTCATTATTTGCCTGTTCTTTTTTCTGGCTCTGAAGTCTTGCTGCTGAACTTTCCAGCTCCTGTCTCAGACTCTTGAGCTTTTCTTTCTTCTCTAGCTCTTCCGTGATAATTTTCATATCTTCAGCCGAGGCAAGCACATGATCCTTACGTACGGTTTCTTCCTGCCCTGGCATACCGTCATTTGGAATATTAATAATTCTCTCCGGTTTCATATTGGCATAGGCGATACCTAACCGCTTTATAAGTTCCGTTATTTCTTTTTCATCACCTTTTTCCAGTGCGTCTTCTGCTGCTGTAACCACTTCATCTGCTGACGGGGTCACAATGAGCTGATACTCCTGATCTACTTCCGGATTCTGGCGTATGATCCCCTGCTCCAGTGCATTTTTGTATTTAATTTCCTGCTCTTTCTGATCTTCCGTTTTATTAGATATTTTACTGAACGGAACGAGATTTGGAAGTTTTCTCCAGTCCCGTGGATCTCTTCCTGTATGTTCGTATATATGTTTTCCGGCATTTTTATCTCTTTTATAATTTTCAAAATAGCTTTCAATACCGTTATAGGCATACATTGGCACACCACATGTACACCGAAGCAGGAAGATACGATCAGCCAGCTTGCTCTTGATCTGCTCCAGTTCAGGACTTACCAACACCATCTTCTGAGCTGCCGCACTGATCGCCGCCGCATTGTCCGGCACACAGCAGTATCCAAGAGGGGACGCATTCGCTATCTGATAGGTCGGTTCCTTCCAGAACAGCGGTGTTGCCTTAGCATCCAGCGGTTTTAATATTTGCGCAAAAACTGTATTCGTCAGTGCTCCCGCATTTTCAGTATTGAAACGAATTTGCAGATAGTCCGTCAGGGTCTTCTGCGTATAGCCGCCAAATTTATGGACCAGATAAGTCGATACACTTTTCGCGATTTTTTTCTCATCCCCTCTGTTCCATACACCATTGTTTCTGAAAAAGAAGGAATGGAACGCGCTCATCTCCTGATCCAGTTTCATACTTGTTACAGTCTTATCGAGGGACACCTGCATATCCTCAACCGTCATCAGAGGGATAATAAATGGATCTGCGACTGCATCTCTGGAGCTTCTATTGGTCAGCGTCTGATAATTCTCATGGAACGTCTCTTCCAGATTTCGGGTTACACGGGCATACACATTAAAACAATCCTCCGCAAGTTGTTCGAACTGCGGAATCATCTTCAGCAACATGGTCTCCATCTTCTCCAGCATTTTAATCCTGCTGTCGTCCGAGTAATACCTCTGTACCCGCGCCATAAACTCACTAAACAGTCTTCTTCTGCTCTGCCCGAATCCCGGATGCAGAAATTTTCTTCTTGCCTGTTTCACCTCTTCACAGCGAAGATCCATATTTTTCACATAGTTTCCATGTTCTTCTTTTGTCTGGTCTAAAACACCGCGGAGCAAAGCCACCAGATTCTTGCGGGCGCTTCCATTCAGCGCGGTCGCCGCATAGGCCGGTCCGCATGCCGGATTACTGACCAGCGCCGAAAGCGCATGATAGACTCTGCAGACTTTTGATACGCTTGTCGTATCTCCGCTGATCTCCTCCCATGCCCAGGGCTTTGTGAGAGCCTGTACATTTACTTCTATCTTATTAACCATATCCTCCTGCATTTTCTCATACGGCCGCACGATCGTTTCTGGCAGGATAAATTGTCCCTGCATCCCCTGATCTTCTTCAGACATAGTCCTAAATAGACTATGATCCAGCTGGATTAATGGCAGCTGACAGCTGGTCTTCTCAAGAACGCTCTTCTGAAGCTGCTGATATGTGAGGCCATTATCCTGCGCAATCGCGGCAATATCACCATCTGTCGGAAGTTTACCGCCGATCTTTGCCATTTCCTCAAACAACTTGCTGGACAGGTAGGTTGTGATCTCCCGCATAGGTACGACAGCGTTTGATGCACCAAGAAGGCAGTATGTATAATTTGCACCATGATCCTTATTAACCATTCCCATTGCCTTAAAATAATTGGAAATATGCGAATTCATTGTGATACTGTTTTTCACCACAAACTGCATGATAAAATCACTGACTACATTCATGGCATAATCATATCCCTGTTCCAATGCAGCGCCGGATGTTGTTGCCGCTGATACCAGATGGCAGATCTTGACCGGCGGGTCTATAACGTTCTGAATCTGGAATCCCATATACTGCTGATCCCAGTTTCCGCCATTATTCTCAAAATTCATACAGTAATCCAGCTCTTTCATGGCTGCAAAACCGTTTGCCTTGATATATTCCGATATCGCAGGATTCGCACTGATCGTCGATTTACTCAAATTCACATCCGGAAGAAAGAAATATCCTAATGTAAGAGCATGTCCCCATTCTCCTGAATTTCTCAATGCCTGCTGTACAAGATAACATACGTCAAGGAATGTGCCGGATCCTGTCCCGCCGCCCATACCGGTAAAAATGTGGATATTAACGTCGCTTCCGCCTGGAAGTCCCATTTTCGCCTCGCGGATCAGCTGCTCGATCTTTGCTACAAAAGCTGCCGATTTCTGGATCAGCAACAGACGTCCGATCTGACGCACGCCGCCCGCCCCGGCATCCGCTGACAGAATCTTTAAGCCGGTTTCTCCCGTTTCCCGGTTAGCAATCTTCAGCCATTTAAATTCCGAATGAGTTGCCAGCTCTTCTGTATCTGCAATAAGCGCGCTGATCGCCGCAGTGGAAATATCAAAAAATTCTGTTGTCTCGTCAAGTGAATGGATCTTGCCGTCTGCTGCCAGTGAATTTTTATCCGTATCAACTGCAAGGAATTTAATGTGGCTGTATACAGGGATATCTGCAGCCGGATCATCCGGCTGCAGACGTGCATACACCTGTCTCTTCAGGTTGCGCAGACAATCTACTCCCGTCCCGCCAAGCCCGATAGCGATCGTGGCGCAGGACGCCTGTTCATCCATCTGACGCTCACCGATCACGCCTCCTCCTGTACTCAACAATAAATCTCGATAGGTACTCATATTTCTTCTCCTCCTTTAGATATGATTTTTCCTGTAATTTCTTATATAATCTTTTATCCCTTGTCTTAACAATTCAGGATTTCCACTTGTCTCCAATTCCTTTCTTATAATCTGAATATATGCCGGTGAAGCCATTACATAATCCTTACTGACAACTTCTTTATATCCCCAGCTACCATCATTCGGAATAATATATATCTTATCTGAATCGGGATTTTCAGATAGTTCTTCTACCTTTCTTAATATTTCTTCCAGCTTCTCCAGATTTTTTTCCTTCACTGCTCGCTTTGCCGCAGACACCAGCTCGTCTATCGGCGGTTTTACAACAATCTGATATTCAAATTCGTTCTCCGGATCCTGGCGGATTATCCCCTGTTTTACAGCTTCTTCATACAAAAATTCAAGTTCTTTTTCTCTGCCTGTTTTCTCCTGTATCATGCTGAACGGAACCAGATCCGGCAGTTTTCTCCAGTCTCTTGGATCTTCTTTTGTACACTCATATAAATGTTTGCCGACACTCTTATCTTTCCTGTATATTTCCAGATATTCTCTAGTTCCAGCATAAGCATACATTGGAATACCCATAGTACATCTCACAATAGAAATACGGTCAGCTATTTTACTTGTAACAGTCAGAAGTTCTGGACTTACCAGCTCCAATTTCTTAGTTGCAGCACTGATTACCGCCGCATTATCCGGCACATAGCAGTATCCATGTGGGGAAGCATTCTCTATCTGATAGGTCGGTTCCTTCCAGAACAGCAGCGTTGCCTTAGCATCCAGCGGTCTTAATATTTCCTCGTAAACTTTATTCGTCAGTTCTCCCGCATTTCCAGTATTGAAACGGATCTTCAGATAATCCGTCAGGGTCTTCTGCGTATAGCCGTCAAATTTACGGACCAGATACGTCGATACACTTTTCGCGATCTTTTTCTCATCCCCGCTGTTCCATATACCATTGTTTCTGAAAAAGAAAGAATGGAACGCGCTTTTCTCCTGATCCAATTTCATATTCGTCACAGTCTTATCTAGGGGCTCCTTCATATCCTCAACTGTCACAATTGGGATAACAAATGGATCGACATCTATCCTGCTTGAAGTTTTGCCAGTCAGCATCTGATAATTTTCATGAAATGTCTCTGTTAAATCCTGTGTCGTCTGGGCATATACATTAAAGCAATCCGCTGCAAGCTGCTCAAACTGCGGGATCATCCTCAGCAGCATCCCTTCCATCTTCTCCAGCATTTTAATCCTGCTGTCGTCCGAGAAATATCTCTGCACCCGTACCATAAACTCGCCAAACAGTTTTTTCTGCTCTGTAAAGGCCTGGGATGTAAGAATCTGGTTCTTGCCTGCTTCACCTCTTCACAGCGATTATCCATATTTTTCGCATAATTACCATGCTCTTCTTTCGCCTGATCTAAAACACCACGGAGCAGAGCCACCAGATTCTTATGCGCGCTCCCATTCAGCGCGGTCGCTGCATAGGCCGGCCCGCATAACGGATTACTAACCAGCGCTGAAAGCGCATGATAGACTCTGCAGACTTTTGATTCACTTGTCGCATCTTTTCCTACTGCATCCCATGTCCAGGGCTTTGTAAGAGCCTGCGCATTTGCTTCTATTCTATTGACCATGTCCTCCTGCATTTTTTCATACGGCCGCACGATCATTTCTGGCAGGATAAGCGCCCCCTTCATATCCAAATCCTCTTCGGACATATTCCTGAATAATCTATAATCCAACAAGATCAATGGCATCTGGCAACTGGTTCTTTCAAGAACGCTCTTCTGAAGCTGCTGATAAGTCAGCCCGTTGCCTTGTGCAATCGCAGCAATATCATCATCTGTTGGAAGTTCTCTTCCAATCTTTGCCATCTCTTCAAACAACTTACTGGACAGGTATGTTGTAATCTCCCGCATGGGTACGACAGCATTAGATACCCCAAGAAGCCCATATGTATAATTTGCGCCGTGTTTTTTATCGATTGCTAACATGCTTCTCATCACGACTACCGCATGCCTTCTCAGTGAGATTCGGTTTTTTATTACAGACTGCATGATAAAATCACTGACTACATTCATAGCATAATCATAGCCATTTTCAATGGTACTGCCGTACGCTGCTTCAGCCGATATAAGATAGCACACTTTGACTGGCGGTTCTATGACATTCTGAATTCGAACCCCCATATACTGCTGATCCCAGCTTCCGCCATTATTCTCAAAATTCATGCAGTAATCCAGCTCTTTCATTGCCGCAAAACCATTCGCTTTGATATATTCTGATATCACAGGATTCGCACTGATTGCCGGTTTACTCAAATTCACATCCGGAAGGAAGAAATATCCCAATGTAAGAGCCTTCCCCCACTCTCCAATATTTTTCAATGCCTGCTGTACAAGATAGCACACATCAAGAAAAGCACCTGAACCAGTTGCCCCACACATTCCAGTAAAAATGTGGATATTAATATCACTGTCTTCTGGGAGCCCCTCCTTTGCTTCAGTAATCAGCCGTTCAATCTTTTCCAAAAAAGCTGCTGATTTCCGAATCAACAACAGGCGTCCAATCTGCCTGATTCCATAAGTGCTAAAGATATTATAATCTGCTGTGAGAATCTTTAACCCGGGTTCACCATTTTCCCGGTTAGCAGTCTTCAGCCATTTGAATTCCGGATGAGTTGCCAGTGCTTCTGTATCTGCAATAAGCGGACCTATCGCTGCAATGGAGATATCAAAAAATTCTGTTGCCTCGTCAAGTGAATGGATCTTCCCGTCTGCTGCCAGTGAATTTTTATCCGTATCAACTGCAAGGAATTTAATATGGCTGTATACAGGGATATCCGCATCCGGATCATCCGGCTGCAGACGCGCATACACCTGCCGCTTCAGGTTGCGCAAACAGTCTACTCCCGTCCCGCCAAGTCCGATAGCGATCGTGGCGCAGGACGCCTGTTCATCCATCTGACGCTCACCGATCACGCCTCCTCCTGTGCTCAATAATAAATCTCGATAGGTACTCATTCCTGCTTTCTCCATTTAGAAAAACTGGTTATATAAAATACTCTTAAATGTAACAGTAAGCCCTTTATCCATATTCTGATTCGGAGAAATTCTTACTTCACTGCCGCTTCCTTCAATCTTGATCTTTTTCACCGGTCCTGCGGTAATATTGCTGTAAACCGGTTTTTTACTGCGGAAATAGACATTTTTATCTTTTCCGCCCGCCTGGAACTTACAGCCTTTTGGGAATCCCGTTCCTGCAACAAAACTTTCAAGCTGTACACTTCCTCTGCCTGGTGTTAACGAAACAGGCTGAATGTATGCACCACTGTTATTGTCATATTTTTCTACCGTAATTGTCCCCATAAACGGAATGAATTTTTTCTTATAAATGATGATCCCCAATATTATCAGAACAAGCAGACCGCCAACGACAACCGCAATGGCCATCACTAAACCGATATTAGTTGAGGTAATCAGAACATCATAAGTACATGAACCGCCATGGGGATCTGTCGCCCGGATTGTAAAAGAACCTTTTGGAATACTAAATCCGTCAACTTTCAGTACACTGCCATTTAGTTCATATTCATCATCATTAAATGCCGAGGATTCAATTGTAAATGTTAATTCTTCATTATCCGGATCCGTTGCTGTTCCCTTAAGATCCAGTTCCGCTGTCCCGCCAATAAACGGCCAGAGATTTGCGTGTGCTGAAGGTGTTTCTTCCGGAGCAACCGGGACCTGGTTATCAACATTCATCTCATAGGATTCATCCGATGATGCCGACATCTCTCCGTTAGAGACTGTAACAGAAGCATAATACGTTCCTTCTTCAGGGATCTTATATTTGCAGACAAATCCATCTTCACCCAATTCCATCTCTGTTTCTGTCACTTCATCATTATGGGTAACACTAACAACTCCTTTAAATTCTTTATATTTGGACATATCATCTATAACACCGGTCATGTCCCGGATCTTTGCTGTAAATGTTACATCTTTCCCAATCGTATATGAATCGGTCGGGTCGATAGATGTTTCAATCTCAAATACTGAGTTATACAATAATTTAAAAGTAATATCTGCTCCCGGGTCACCATAAACAACTGCTTTCCATGGTCCGCCGACAGGTTTCAGGATTTTCACCAGCGTAAAATTCTTCCCCTGCATAGCCATTGGTTGCAATTCCGCCTCAGTATATGTATATCCTTCCGGGTTCACAACTTCATATGATGTAAATTCACCCTCGAGAATAATATTTATTTCTTCAATTCCTACATCTGGAACATCAAATATCCTTACTGCTTTTCCGTTTTCATCTATTTGCATCGGTGATGGCTCAGGATCGGGATCTATACCAGCAAAAATCATTTTGTAATACATTTTCATTACATCTGACAAATCTTCAGAACTGGTAACCTCTGTAAATTCGCCGCCGGTTGCCGAAGCAATCTGCTGCATTTCCGATGCATCAGCACTTCCATCTGTGTTCAGACAGATGGTATAAATTTTATATCCTGCCTGTCTTGCCCGCTCAATAGCATCTGCCTTCTCCGCAAGAGAGTTCTCTTCTTCTTCCTCGCTGCCCATCTCTGTATTCCCGTCAGTCAGAAGAATGATTACTGCCGGCAGTTCTGCGTTTTTATTATTATCAAGCATATCCACTGCGGTGCTAAGTCCGAGTCCGATATTTGTCCATCCCGGCGCTGATTCTGTGACCACCTTATCCGTAAAGCTATTCTTCTGGTCAACCCCTTCGACTGCCTGCATATCTTGTTTTTTTATAATTTCATCATTAAATGATACGCTTCCTAAATAATTTCCGGTCTGCGCAGCCAGGCCGTTAAAACTACGTATCGCTTCATAGCGGAGTTGTTCGGGATCTGTCGTATCCATAGATCCACTTTCATCCGTAACAAAAACCACGTTATACCGATTTCTCTGTTGTTCGTTTGTCGATGCGGATAATAACTGCCCCATACTGAATACCATCAGGAAAATCATTATTACTACTGCTATCCGCCGTCTCTTAGTGCCCATACTTTACTCTATTTTCTCCTTTATATTATTACCGTAACAAAGCGGTTTCTATCGCTAATTATACCGCTACAATTAGTTCTTTTCAATAATTATCGGTATTATAATCGTTAAATTTACCGTTTAAATTATCGTATAATTAAAATATATTGAGGTGTTTTCTATGACAGATTCTTTTATCAGGGAACGAATTACGGAATTGAGAATTAAAAAAGGAGTTTCCGAATACAAAATGAGCACAGAACTGGGACATAGCAAAAGCTACATCCAGAGTATAACTTCTGGAAGATCTCTTCCTTCCCTCAGCGAGTTTTTATATATATGCGACTATCTTTCGGTAACACCAAAAGATTTTTTCGATCAGGATATCACTGAGCCACTGCTTCTTCGCCAGCTAATAAATTTATCCCAAAATATGTCTGACAAAGATTTGCTTGCTCTTATCAATATAGCCGATCGGCTAAATGAAAAACAAAAACTCATTGATATGAGATGATTATAAAATACAAAAATTCACTATGCATAGATTCATTAGCATAGTGATTTTTTATACAATCTGTCCCGACTCTCTACACACATAAAAATTTCTGTATATCATTATTTCTTTCATTTACACACCTTCTTCTCACATGTATAATGTCTATAAACCACTCTGTGAAACGAGGTGACCCGATTGAGATGTACCCTTATGCATAAACACACCCGTGTTTTATCTATGGAGCTTGACAGTGCGACCGGCCTTATCCGGAAAACCGATGTCCTGTATTCAGCGGAGCATCTGCCTCCCGGCATACCGGTACGACACGGCACCGCCGACCGCGGCCTGCTGAACGAATGGTGGACAGACCGCTCCATCCCTGCCAGCCGTTCCGGCATCCGCGAAGCGCTGGAGACAATGGGACTTTCGAACACCGGTGCGCTCCTTGTGCGCTGTTATGGCCTGAGCCTTTCGGACCAGTACTGGATCTGTCCGGAAGATTCCGGCCTGACGTGGGACAGGATTAATTTTTTTGACCATGATTTCTCTGATGATATCGGCGACGTCCTCTTCGGTGCAGAGAAAAAAGCGGACAGGCTTGACTTCTCCTCCCCTGATAATACATCCGACGGAAATCTGAAAAAGCGCTGGAAGATCCTTGACGGAACCCGCTGTCTGGTCAAGGGCGGAAGCAACCCGTTCCGCCAGCAGCCCTTTAATGAAGTGATCGCCTCCGAGATCATGACACGCCTGGATATCCCGCATATCCCGTATACCGTTACCTGGAGCAAAGGGGCTCCATACAGCGTATGCGAAAATTTCGTCACCAGGGACACCGAACTGATCCCGGCGTGGCGGATCCTCAGGACGCAGAAAAAAAACAACAGCGTCTCCGTATATCAGCATTTTATAAACTGCTGTGAAACGCTCGGCATAAATGATCCTGTCCCGTTCCTTGACCGGATGCTTACAGTGGACTATATCATCGCCAACGAGGACCGGCACTTTAACAACTTCGGCGTGCTGCGGGATGCAGAAACGCTCCGGTGGCTCGGCTTTGCCCCGATCTACGACAGCGGCTCATCGCTCGGCTATGATAAAATGCCCGCGCAGATCCGTTCCGGGAAAGAAGTCGTCTGCAAACCGTTTAAAAACCATCACGAAGAACAGCTCCGACTTGTATCTGACCTCAGCTGGATCGATTTCGACAGATTAACGGATGTACCTGACCTGATCACAGACATCCTGTCCGCAGACGGTGCGGATGAATATGTCGGCAAAGACCGGATCTCCGCCATTTCCGACAGTGTGGCCCGGCGGATCCAGAAGCTTGCCGCTATGTCATCCGGCACGGCACCGGCACAGGCCGGGCCGGATCCCGCATCGACCAGCGATGATGTGGAAACAAATATCGCAGCAAAATATAACTGACCGGACTGTTTACGATCCGCTCGCGTCAGTTTCACAGGCGTCTGCCGCTTTACTTTTGGCAGGCGCTTTCTTTTTATATTATTCTCTGAAGTTTTCTCATATTATCCTGCTTCTCACTTGACATTTATTTAAAGTGTATATATACTGTATATACAGATATATACAGTTGAAATTCAACGCAATAATAACATCAATACACATAACACAATCACATATGAAAGGAGGTTCCGCCATGACGCCATTGCTTGAAGTCAGCCATCTCGATAAACAGATCGGCACACTGCACTTGCAGGATATCTCTTTCACACTGGAACCCGGCTATATCTTCGGCCTGATCGGGCGGAACGGGGCCGGCAAGACGTCCCTCATCCGCACGCTCCTGAACCTGTACCGCATGGATTCCGGAAGCGTTACTGTAGACGGCTGCCCCATGAGCACCATGGAGCGGGAGGCCAAAGACCGGATTGGCTTTGTCCTTGATGATTTTCTCTTTGAGGAGCGGATGACCCTCTCCGCCAACGGCAGGCTCTTCGGCGCATCCTACACCGGATACAGCCACGAACTGTTCCTGAAGTTCTGCGAACGGTTCGGGCTGGACCCGAAGCAGAAGGCCGGGCGCCTCTCCCGCGGGCAGAAGACCCGCTTCCAGCTGGCCTTCGCCCTCTCCCACCAGGCGAAGCTGTACATCATGGATGAGCCGGCAGCCGGACTGGACCCGCTCTTCCGGAAGGAGCTGACCGGTTACATGCAGGAGCTGGTGGAGGGCGGCACAAGGAGCGTCCTCTTCTCCACCCATCTGACCTCCGACCTGGACCAGATTGGGGATTACATCGCCCTCATTAACGAAGGCCGCCTCTGCTTCTGCATGGACAGGGAGAGCCTGCGCGAACGCTTCGTCCTCCTTCGGGGAACGGAAGCGCAGATCCGCGCCCTGCACAGCCCGAAGATCCTTTCCGCCGTACATGAGCCTTACGGCGGCACGGCGCTGGCCGAATATCCGGACGAAACGATGACTGCCGGGCTGGAAGCTTCTGCGCCCACCCTGGCGGAACTCCTCTTCCATCTGCAGAAAGGAGGGTGCATCTCATGAAGAAGCTTGCCATTTACCGGTTCCTGTATGCGCTCCGTCACAACCTTCCGGTACTGCTCCTTTATCTGGCCGGCGGGTATCTGCTGAGCAGCATACTGTTCACCTTTACTATTGGAACTTTATTCGGCGATTATGTCTGGCAGCACAATATCGAACTCCCGGATCTCTCCGCCCAAAATGAGCGGAAAGCCCGGGTGCAGGAACTCCTTTACACCGTCATGACCGATAATTACAACCTTCTCCTGTGCGAGGCCATGCTGGTCCTGCTGGTCGTGGTCTGGCTCATCGCCCGGAGGCTGCCGCTCGCCCTGCCGAAAGCACTGTACGTCTGTCCGGCCGGGCCCCGGGAGAAGCTCCGTTACCTGCGGATCTACCTGACCGTAAAGGCGGTCTTCCTGGCGCTCCTGCTGGCGGCCCTGACCCTCTTCTGGACCGGGACGCTGATCCTGCCGGCCCCTGTCCTGGCTGTCCAGGTCAGCCTGACCGTCTTTACCGTCATTGCGTTCAGCCTGAACCCGGATCCGGGCAACCGGAAGGAAGCGCTGAAACAATGTCCCGATCGGGTCACGGAAAAGAGCAGCCAGACCGTTGTGAACGTCTACTGGAGCGGGCTTCTGCTCCTGGAGAACACGATTTTTTACGCCTGCATGTATGCCCTGCCTTCATTTGGCTGGCTTACGGCCGCATGCTGGATCCCCGCGCTGCTCATCAACATCTGGATCGCGAAGAGGCACCTCACGCCGGTGCTTTGCACCATGCTGGACTATGAGAAAATCTATTACCCGCTGCCTGACGACGGATCCGCCGGGCCGCAGTAAAAACGGGAAATTCACATAAGGAAGTCTGATATGAAGATCTTTATCAATGAGAACAGCCCCCGCCCGATCTATGAACAGATCATGTTGGCGGTACAAAATTCCATCGCGAACCGGGAACTTGCTTCCGGCGATATGCTTCCCTCCATCCGTTCCCTCGCCCGGGAGCTGGGCATCAGCGTCATCACCACCAAGCGGGCGTACGAAGAACTGGAGAAGCAGGGCCTGATCTACTCCGAACAGGGGAAGGGCTTCTTCGTCAGCGAGGTGAACCAGAACCGGCTGATGGAGGGACGGCTCCGGGAGTACGAACGGCGGCTGCGCGATATGCTCGGGGAAGCGCGTGAACTCGGCCTGTCGCCGGAAGATGTCACGGATATGGTCCGGATGTTCTGGGACAAAGGAGGTGATCCGAAATGACCACATTTTCATGTATCGATATAACCCGCCGGTACCGGCATTTTCTGCTGGACCATGTATCTTTCACCATGGAAAGCGGATATTTCTACGTCCTCGCCGGTGTGAACGGCTCCGGCAAGACCACCCTGCTGGACTGTTTAAGCGGCGCAGCCCTGTCTTCCGCCCCCGGTTTTACCGGCGACGCGCGGCTCGGCGGCCTGTCGCTGAGACAGGATCCGGAAGCCTTCCGCCGCAGGATCGGATACATCAGCGAGAAATGTCCCTTCTTCACGGAAGCGTCTGTCGCGGAAAACGGCCTGACCTACGGCGCGTTCTACCCGGACTGGTCCGTGAAGGAATATTCATCCTGGCTGATGCGCCTGGGCGTGGACGCATCGAAACGGGTCTTCCAGCTCTCCAAAGGAGAATTCATGAAGATGCAGATCTGCTTCGCCCTGGCCCATCACCCGGACTTCCTCTTCCTGGATGAGCCGCTGGAAGGATTCGACCCGGTATTCCGCAGGGAATTCCTGGAACTCCTGGGCGAACTTCTGGAGCAGGACATGGGGATCCTGCTGTCCACCCACATCACCGAGGATGTGGACCGGCTGGCGGATTACGTCCTCATCCTGGAAAACGGCCGGCTGGCCGCCAACGCCACGAAAGAAGAACTGAGCGACCGGTATACCTCCGTCTCCGGGACTGCCGCCCCGCACATCCGCGATCTGCTGGAACTGGAACACCGAAAAGAAGGAGGTGCGCCATGAAAACCGCAAAAGACCAGAAAATAAATTATCTGAAATATGAAAAAGAGCACCGGAAGCCGGCCATGAGCCGGATCCTCACGGCCGCCTGCCTGCTCTGGATGTTCATTACCGCCGCAGCAGAAGCGTCTTCCGCGTCGCAGGCATCCCTGGCGCTCCAGTCGGCGGCCGCAGCAGGAACGGCACAGACATTCACGATGAACACATTCCGGTACGTGGTCCTGTTCACCATTGCAACCACCGTTCCCTACAATGATCTCTTCTATATCAGCGAGCAGGGAAAAACGGTTCCCGTTCTGTCCAAATACCGGTTTGCGCCCGTGGATATCAGAAAAATGCGCCGCGCAAAAACATTTCTGCTCCTGCGCGGCGCGGGTTTCTTCTATATATGCAGCCTGATTATTTATATCGCCACAGGCTTTGGCTATTTTGGCTCAGGCATCCCACTGCAGATGCTCATGCCCCGGTTCGGGTTTGCCCTGCTCTTCTCAGTCTGCCTGACTGCCGTTATGCTGGTCAGCGAGCGGATCCGTTTTCAGCTTTACGCTTCACAAGCTCCTTCCCGGACGTAACCACGATGGTCACGCCAAGCACCATCAGGAGCACCGCGACAATCAGCTGAAGGCCTTCCACCATGAACACACCTGTCCCGGCTGAAAATGCTTTAACCAGCGAGATAAACCGCTGTACCAGCGCCGTAAATGTCACGATCAGCATGATCACGAACGGCGGAACCAGTGTCTTCAGGGTCCGGCCTGTCACCTTCAGGAATACGCAGAGGGTGATCAGAACCAGCGCGCTCAGCAGCTGGTTGGCGCTTCCGAACAGCGGCCAGATATTGGAGTAGCCCACCTGTGTCAGGATGTAGCCGAATACAAGGGTGATCACCGTTGCAAAATATTTGTTGCAGAGCACTTTTCTCCAGCCCTCGGCGTGCTCCATGTCATCCGTGCTGAAAAGTTCCTGGAAGGACATCCTTCCGATACGGGCCACGGAGTCCAGCGTTGTAAACGCCAGCGCGGATACGCACATGGTCATAAAGCTCTGCGCCACATAGACCGGGATGCCGAACATCTCCAGGAATCCTGCAACGCCCGAGGAAAAGATCTGGAACGGGGTTCCCACGGCCGCCGTGCCGTCCGCCGCAGCCGCCGCGCCCGCCACACAGAGAGCGATGACCGCCAGAAGGCTTTCCAGCACCATGGCGCCGTAGCCGACTTTCAGCATATCTTTCTCATTGGAGATCGTCTTCGAGGACGTTCCGGACGATACCAGGCTGTGGAATCCGGACACCGCACCGCAGGCCACCGTCACGAAGAGGATCGGGAACAGCGTCCCCAGGCTCTCATTCTGGAATCCCGTGAATGCCGGAAGGTTCATCGCCGGGTGGGCGAATACAAGGCCCAGCACCGCGCCCGCGATCATGCCGGCAAACATAAACGTGGACATATAGTCACGGGGCTGCATCACGAACCACATAGGCAGCACGGCCGCCAGGAAGATATAGATGAACGCGATATAAACCCACATGTCTTTGCCCAGGATCACCGGGAAATTCATACCGAATACAAAAGCAAGCACCGTGCACACCAGGCCGAAGACCACTTCTTTCCATCCGGTCAGCTGTACTTTATGCTGCACCACGCCGAATACAACGGCAAACAGGATAAAGAACAGGGAGATGCTTCCCGCCGCACCGTTTACCGTGGCATTCTCTGACAGCGTCTGCACACCGTCCGTCACCACATAGGCGTTAAATGTATCCGCCACCATGTCCGCGAACGCCGCAATGACAATCAGGCAGAACAGCCAGCAGAACCCGAGGAACAGCTTTCTTCCTGCCTTGCCGATGTATTTCTCGATCAGCAGTCCCATGGACTTGCCGTCGTTCTTCACACTGGCATACAGCGCGCCGAAGTCTGTCACCGCTCCGAAGAAGATGCCGCCCAGGATGATCCACAGAAGGACCGGCAGCCAGCCAAAAGCCGCCGCCTGGATCGCTCCGGTGACCGGTCCGGCCCCGGCGATGGACGAAAACTGATGGGCGAATACCGTCCATCCGTCTGTCGGCACATAGTCCTGTCCGTCATTATGAAGGACCGCCGGCGTCTTCGCCTTCGGGTCGATCCCCCACTTCTTTGCCAGCCACCGGCCGTACAGCGCATAAGCAGCGATCAGGCACACGGCGGCGATCAGTACGATTACTAAGGTGTTCATAATTCTCCACACTCCTTTTCTGATAGAACAACAGGTTGTAATGATAAGGATCAGAGCCAATACAAACTTTCCCGCTAAAATAAAAAAGCGCCCTCCGGCAGATCACTCTGCCAGAAGACGAAATAAATATTCCGCGTTACCACTTCTCTTGCCGGAAACAGCTCCGGCCGCTCATCCCCGTCGTCCGCACTGCGGATTAACAGGTTTCCTTCTAACGGTGGAATACCGGTCCGGGTTACTTAAGGCTGCGCCCTTCTTCACCCAGACTGCTCGCAGGGGATAGCTTTCACGGTCATGCTGTTCCCTCGCACCACCCGGGAACTCTCTGAAAACATAGATATCCTGAAAGTCATGTCCTGTTCTTCGCATTGGCTTATTTCTTAATCCTGTTCCATTATAACTCAGAATTTCCGGATGTCAATAGAAAATTAGAGCATACTCTGTTTTTATTTTGAAAATCAAATCATTTCGTGCATCTCCGGTTCACTTCCACCTTGTCCAGGATCCCGTGGGCCGACACTCCCGGATGTGTCACCCGGATCCGGCAGATCTGCTCCGCAAACTCCGGATCGATCTTCAGCGCACGGGCGATCTCCTGCACCTGCTGCCCTTTATCCATCCTCTTGAGGATCTGTCCGATGATTCCCAGAAGCTCCCCCTCCGGAATATCAAAATTCGCCCCGGACACACCAGCCTTCTCATGAGGGATATCAAGCCGCTCCACTGCCCACATCCCGTTATTGATTTCCAGTACCGCCATCGTGATATCCTGATGGAAGCGCCGCTTCCCGCAGCTTCCGGGATTAAGATACAGGCGTCCGTCCTTTACTTCCTCAGAATATTTGTGAGAATGACCAAAAATAATCACCTGCCAGTCCCCCGAATCCTGCGGCAGATCTTTTTTATTGTGGACCATATAGAAGTTCACCCCGCCCAGCATAAACTCCAGATGATGCGGCAGATACTCCGCCCACTCTTTGTCATTATTGCCTCTGACAATATAGACCGGCGCATGTTTCCCGGCCGCTTCTTTCATCTGATCGACGATCTTCTGCGAATTAATATCCCCCGCATGGAGCACGGCATCGCACTCCCCGATCACCTTTATCACTTCCGGCCGTAGCAGGCCGTGTGTATCCGATAACACTGCTATCTTCATCATATATCCCTCCCGGATCTTTGTGCAGGGATAAGGCCGTGATCCCGACCCGGCTGCACGTATGTGTGACCATTTTACCACGTATACATGAAACGATACTGCATAAAAAGCATTTTCTGTATCTGATATTTTGTTTATATTTTCTAAATATTCTGTTTATTTATAATTAATTATATTTTTTTCTGATTATGTGTTGACATATCCATTATTATGAGTTATTATAATGACATCAAAAGAACAGAAAATAAAACAAAGGAGGACGGACCACCGAAAACATAATCGTAACCTAATAATTTAAGAAAAGAGAGGTAGAGTCCAATGGGAAGGTAACATAAAATCCGAAAACACTATTCAGATGAATAGTTTTATATAGATAAAAAACAAAATAAAGGAGGCTAGATCCAATGGATGGAATAAGCTGAAAAATCCACTGTACGAAATACCAACGATACAGTGGATTTTTCATGTCCTGTTTTAAATCGTTTCAGGAAAAAGTCATTTCAAAATGATTTTTTACTAATTTTTATTGCTCGATCCCGTTTTTCTCCGCCTCGAGCCTGCTGATCACTTTCTGCATCTTGAACGCCGCTCTGCCGCAGGCCGCTGTTAGAACAGCGATCAGCACAGCGAATCCCCAGGCGATCCCGGTGCCCGTAACCCCTCCGATCACTTCTACCAGAAAGCAGATCAGCTCCAGCGCGATCACGCCCATGAACATCTTCAGTATCTTCCGGTAATGTCCGATCATGGACTCCGTGTCCGTATACAGTTCAAAGGGTCCATCCGCCGCCCGCTTCCTCAGGATGATCCAGAATCCCCATAGCGCAACGATCTCGATCCCCAGGTCTGTCATCAGTTCCCGATACTCATCGCTGACATGATAGGCATGCTCTCCAAAGTCGATCTGGTAGATCCACTCCCCTTTCCCGCATTTCTCAAAGCTGTAAAATCCGGCAAAAAATCCTTTCAGCGCCCAACCTTCCGACGCCATCCAGTTCAGCCATTCCGTCTCCGGATCTTTATCAAAATATAACCGGAATCTGATCATAACATCCACCTCCTCATGCGCGGTCCATCAGGTCCGCATTTCCAAGCAGTTCCGCAAGCCGCGCCCGCTCTGTCTCAAATACTTCTTTTCCCGCTTCTGTGATAATATATTCCTTCTTCTTCCTTGACTCAGTCTCCTGGCTCACCACGCAGATCCACCCGCGCTTCTGCATGGTCTGCAACGCTCCGTAGAGCGTACCCGCTCCGAGGCTCACCCGCCCCTTTGTCAGTTCCTCCACTTCCTGGATCACACCGTACCCGTGATTCGGATGACGTAAGGAAAGAAGGATATAGAAAAAAGCTTCTGTAAGAGGATTATCTTTCTCCGACATAAGACCACTCCCTTCTCGATATATTGTTCAATGATATATTATGATTATAATATATCGTCTCACGTTATATTTGTCAAGAAAAAACGGCAGATATTTTTTTATATCTGCCGTTTTGCGCGCCGGCTGCGATCACACTTTGAACCGGTATCCCACGCCCCAGATCGTCTCGATATACTGCGGGTGCGAGGTGTCATACTCGATCTTCTCGCGGATCTTCTTGATATGCACGGTCACGGTCGCGATGTCGCCCACGGACTCCATATCCCAGATCTCCCGGAAGAGTTCTTCCTTCGTATACACATGGTTCGGATGCCCTGCCAGGAATGTCAGCAGGTCGAACTCTTTGGTCGTAAATGACCGTTCCTCGCCGTTCACCCATACGCGCCGCGCGGTGGTGTCGATCTTCAGGCCGCGGATCTCGATCACTTTATTCTCCTCCACGTTGCTGCCGATCAGCCGCTCGTAACGGGCCAGATGCGCCTTCACACGGGCAACCAGCTCGCTGGGGCTGAAAGGCTTGGTCATATAATCGTCCGCGCCGAGCCCCAGGCCCCGGATCTTGTCGATATCGTCCTTCTTCGCGGACACCATGATGATCGGGGTGTTCTTCTTATCCCGGATCTGCCTGCAGATCTCAAAGCCATCCACGCCGGGCAGCATCAGGTCCAGGATGATCAGGTCAAAGTCCCCATTAAGCCCCATCTCAAGGCCGGTCTGGCCGTCATTGGCCACTTCCACTTCAAAGCTGCTCAGTTCCAGATAGTCTTTTTCAAGATCAGCGATGCTCTCTTCATCTTCTACGATCAAAATACGCTTACTCATCGATCGGTACCTCCTGATATTTTCTGATCACAAAATACATTGTCGTACCAGCGCCCTCATCACTGGTGGCCCAGATATTGCCTCCGTGCTCCTCGACGATCTTCTTTACAATGGAAAGGCCGATGCCGCTTCCGCCCTTGGATGAATTCCTGGATGCATCCGTGCGGTAGAACCGGTCGAAGATATACGGCAGATCCTTTGCCGCGATGCCCTTGCCATTGTCACCCAGTTCAACCTGGATAAAATCTCCCACATCCTTTATTTCCATCGTCACCTTTCCCTGCTCCTTGTCCATGTATTTCAGGGAATTGGAGACGATATTATTGATAACCCGCCTCAGCTGTTCCGGATCCACGATCACTTTGCAGTCCTCCGGCATGGTGTTCCGGTAGGTAAATGCGACGCCCTTTCCGTCCAGCTCCATGCGCAGATCCTCCGCACAGTCCTCAAAATAATCCCGCGCTGAAATAGTGGCGAAATTATAGGGGATCCTGTTCGTATCGATCTTGGAATAGAAGGTCAGCTCGTTGATCAGCAGATCCATCTCGCTGGTCTTATTATATATTGTCCGGATATATCTGTCCATCTTTTCCGGCGTGTCCGCCACCCCGTCCATGATGCCTTCCACATACCCCTTGATGGTCGTGATCGGCGTCTTCAGGTCATGGGAGATATTGCTGATCAGCTCTTTATTTTCCCGGTCGAACCGGACCCGCTCCTCCGCCTGGATCTTCAGGCGCATGCGCATCTCCTCAAAGTCCTGGCAGAGCTGCCCGATCTCATCGTCCGACTCCTGCCGTATCTCAAAGTCCAGATTTCCTTCCTTAATGCTGCGCGCCGCCTTCTGAAGCCTGGACAGCGGCACGGACACGGACCGGTAGATCCAGTAGATCAGAAGCGCGGTCGTGATAAATACAAGCAGCATGTAAAGCTGCAGCACCTCGCCGGCCTCGCCCGGGCCGATGGCGTACACCGCAATGGTCATGAAGATGACCGGCAGGATCATGACAGTCAGAAAAACGATGACCAGTTTTGTTCTCAGTTTCATGGGCTGTTCCTCTTTTCCGCACAATATATGCACAAAGTCTGTTACCGGATAAAAGAAGCCGGACACATACTCAGATGCGCCCGGCACTCTGAAATACCTGTAAATATTTTACAGATATTTCTTTAATGCGTCAACTTTGTCCAGCTTCTCCCACGGCAGATCCAGGTCCGTGCGCCCAAAGTGTCCGTACGCCGCTGTCTGTCTGTAGATCGGCCTGCGCAGGTCCAGCATGCGGATAATGCCCGCCGGGCGGAAGTCAAAGTTCTCTCTCAGGATCTCCACCAGCTTTTCATCGGACACCCTGCCGGTCCCGAATGTATTGACGGAAATGGATGTCGGATGCGCCACGCCGATGGCATAGGACAGCTGGATCTCGCACCGCTTCGCCAGCCCGGCCGCCACAATGTTCTTCGCCGCGTACCGCGCCGCATAAGCCGCAGAACGGTCCACCTTCGTGCAGTCCTTTCCGGAAAATGCACCGCCGCCGTGACGCGCCATGCCGCCGTATGTATCAACGATGATCTTGCGTCCGGTCAGGCCGCTGTCGCCGTGCGGTCCGCCGATCACAAACCGGCCCGTCGGATTAATGAAAAACCTGGTCGCCTCATCGGTCATGCCTTCCGGGATGACCGCGTCAAATACATGCTTCTTGATATCCGCATGGATCTGCTCCTGGGTCACATCCGGATCGTGCTGGGTGGAAAGCACTACCGCGTCCAGCCGTTTCGGCATATGGTCCTTATCATACTCAACGGTCACCTGTGTCTTACCGTCCGGGCGGAGATAGGGCAGCGTGCCGTTCTTTCTCACTTCGGTCAGGCGACGCGCCAGTTTATGCGCCAGTGCGATCGGATAGGGCATGTACTCCTCCGTCTCGTCGGAAGCATAACCGAACATCATGCCCTGGTCGCCCGCGCCGATGGCGTCGATGTCGTCTTCGGACATGGTATGTTCTTTCGCCTCCAGCGCCTTGTCAACACCCAGCGCGATGTCTGCCGACTGCTCGTCGATGGTTGTGATCACACCGCAGGTATCCGCGTCAAAGCCGAATTTGCCTCTCGTATATCCGATCCCGCGCACCGTATCCCGCACGATCTTCGGGATGTCCACATACGCGTGCGTCGTGATCTCGCCCATGACCATGACCATTCCGGTCGTACAGCATGTCTCACACGCCACCCGGCTCATCGGGTCCTGCTCCATCAGCGCATCCAGGATCGCGTCCGAGATGGCGTCGCACATTTTATCCGGGTGTCCTTCCGTAACTGATTCAGATGTAAACAATAATTTCTCCATTTAATCGCTCCTTTCCGCCGGCTTCCCCGGCATTAAAAAAGCAGCCCGCACAAGCGGACTGCCGATATGATCATCTCAACAATCCTCTTATTGTTCGATCACTCGCTCAGGTTGGCACCTTCCATGTAAGGGGTTGCCGCAGCTTCACAGATCCTTTGTATCTCCACTGCTCTGAATAAGAGAAAGTCTTTACTGTTCAATTTTTACTGCTGCCGGAAATCCTCAGCCCACCTTCAGCCTGAACTTCTGGATCTCCTTCTCGTTCGTCACTTTTTCGATCACTCCGCCGAGGCTTCTGAGCTTCTCATCAAACCGCTCATATCCTCTCTGGATATAGACGATGTCGTCCACGATCGTAATGCCGTCCGCCGCCAGCCCTGCGATGCAGAGCGCCGCGCCTGCCCTCAGGTCCGGTGCGCTCACACGGGCTCCGGAAAACTTCTCCACACCCTCGATGGTAGCGGAGTTCCCTTCCACTTTGACCTGTGCGCCCATACGCGCCAGTTCTGCAAGATATTTGAAACGGTTTTCAAATATGCTCTCCGTGATCGTGCTTGTGCCTCCTGCCAGCGCAAGGACAACGCCGATCTGCGGCTGCATATCCGTCGGATAGCCCGGATAGGGAAGCGTCTTTACCTGTGTGCTCCTGAGACGCCCTTTTGACACAACGCGGACTGCGTCGTCAAACTCTTCCACTTCGCATCCGATGTCGATCAGCTTGGAGATCGTCGCGTCCAGATGCTTCGGGATCACGTTCAGCACCGTCACATCCCCTCTTGTCGCGGCGGCTGCGAACATGAATGTCCCCGCCTCGATCTGGTCCGGGATGATGGAATACTCTGTTTTATGAAGGGAGCGCACACCTCTGATCTTGATCACGTCGGTTCCCGCTCCTCTGATGTTGGCGCCCATGCTGTTCAGGAAGTTCGCCACATCGACCACATGCGGCTCTTTAGCCACATTTTCCATGATCGTCATGCCCTCGGACATGGCCGCGGCCATCATTACATTGATCGTCGCGCCCACGGAAACCACATCGAAATAAAGGTGGGTCCCCTTCAGATGATCCGCCTCGGCCACGATCTTCCCATGCTCGATATCCACATCCGCGCCAAGCGCCCGGAAGCCTTTGAGATGCTGGTCGATCGGCCTGCTGCCGATATTGCATCCGCCCGGAAGCGCGACTTCCGCCCTCTTATATTTCCCGAGCAGAGCGCCCAGCAGATAGTAGGATGCCCGGATCTTTTTAATATAGTCGTATTCAATATCAAAATTCGCGATCGTACCGCCGTTGATCTTCACGGTATGTCTGTCCAGACGCTGCACCATTGCACCGATGCCGCTGATCGCTTCAAGCATGACATTAATATCATTAACATCCGGCAGATTGTCGATCTGTACGGTCTCATCCGTCATGATCGCTGCAGCCAGAATGGCAAGAGCCGCATTTTTCGCGCCGCCGATCTCTACCTCACCGACAAGCGGGTTGCCGCCCTTGATTATATATTGCTCCATCTTGCACCTCGACTCTGATCTTATTCTCTTATCTGTAGTTTCTCTATGCATTTCAAGTCTGATACATTTGTGCCCATACGTAGTTATTTTAGTGTTCTCCCCGGCTGCTTGTCAAGTTTTTTCCGGGAATCTCCGCGTTTTTTATATTTTTTTACCGCAAGCAGTACTTTTTTTATCGTATCTTCGATCCTGCCTCCGTCCACCGGCACTGTAATGTCCGCATACTTCTCAAAAAGCGGAGCCCGCTCATAATAAAGGTCCTTGAGCGACTGCCCTTCCCTGAGCACAACGCCCCGTTTCTTCGGATTCCGGATCCTCCTTTTTATTGTCTGATAAGAAGCTTTCAAATATACGACCGTGCCGATCTTTTTATAATGCCGCATGGCCTCATCGCAATACACCACGCTCCCGCCGGGCGATATCACACAATTATCCGCACGTACGGACGCATTTACCCGGTTTTCGATCTTCAGGAATCCGTCCTGTCCGGATTCGGCTATGATCTCCCGGAGCAGTTTATGCTCCTCCTCCTGGATCAGAAGATCCACATCGATAAAACTCATCCCGAGCCGCTTGGCGACGACAATACCGACCGTGCTTTTCCCCACAGCCGGCATTCCGATAAATATAAGGTTATTCTTCATATGCCATCTCCCGTAAGATATCTTTCTTTCAATAGTATTTCCTGCATTTTCTCCTGTGGCTGCATCTGCGCTTATATAATTCCTGGCAGATCATGACCCCGATAAGGTCCTCCACCGCATCCGCGTCCAGATCTTTTTCATACAGCGCAGCATTGCCGCCTGCTCTCCTGCACATAAGGCGGACCTGCAGTCTGTCCGGATACTGATCGAAGATCATACTGTTTTCATATTCCATGCGGTCGCACTCTTCCTCTACATAGGGGATAAGGCGCTTCGGCAGATCCGGATACATGCTTTTCAGATATTCAAAGTCCAGGCGTTCCGCCCGCTCGTCGTCATACAGAAACGGGACGGGATACGCCATATAATAAGGCAGTTTTTCATTCACAGTCAGTTCACTCCCGTGCGGAATTCTATACTGACATTATATGCAGGCACAAATATGGCGGTGAACAATCACCGCCTGTCATGCGTTTCCGGCAGATCCGGGCTCTCCCTGAGGATCTTCTGGACTTCAAGCCTGGTCTCGCCGATCCCGATGATGTCATCTCTCTGGATCACCACCGGCCTGTCGATGCGCTCCCCGTTCAGATATGTGCCGTTCCTTGACCCCTCGTCCTTGAGGTAAAGTTTATCTCCCCGGCGGATGATCACGCAGTGGAGTTTAGACACCCTGCCGTCCCCGGCGACCGGCAGGAACTTCTCATACATGCTTCCGTCCTGGCTGCGCCCGATCCCCACGGAATCATAGAATGTAAAGCTGTATTTATCCCAGCTGTCAATATCTTCCATGATGATCTTCCACTGCAGCTTTTTCTTCTTACGCCGGCGTTCCTGTCCTTCCGCGGCCACCGCCGGATCCTTCGGGCGTCTGCGGCGCGGGGCTTCATCCTCTTCCTCTCCGGCGGCATACCGGCTGTCCGCCCGGCCCCGTTTTCCTCTTACGGCCTGAACAGCCATTGCTTTATTCTTCTTAATGCTGCCAAAAGATACGCCAAGCATAACTGCACACCCTGCGGCCAGCACAAACATTACGATCCAATACCACATAGTATTTCACTCCTTCAGGTTCTAATACTACTATACTTTTCGCTCCCGGGCAAGTAAAAGGTCATTTTTTGTCAAAACATGCGGTAGTAAATGACTCCCTTCTGTGTTAGAATATGTGTGGTTATACCAAATCTACGAAAGGTCCAGGAGATAAGCATGAGTACCATCCGACCCTTTAAAGGGATCCGGCCGCGCCGGGATCTCGCGGCTTCGGTCGCTGCACTTCCCTATGATGTATATAATACGGAGGAGGCCCGCCGGGTCGTGCAGACCAATCCTCTTTCTTTCCTGAAAATAGACCGTGCGGAAACACTTTTTCCGGAAGGGATCAATATTTATTCCCAGGAAGTCTACCTCAAAGCCCGCGATACGCTGAATGCCATGATCGAAAACGGGGAATTCGTCCAGGATGAAGAGCCCTGCTTCTATATCTATGCCCTGACCATGGACGGCAGGACACAGACCGGGCTGGTTGGCTGCGCATCGGTCGATGACTATGTGAACAATATCATCCTGAAGCACGAAAATACACTGGAAGCCAAGGAAGCGGACCGCATCCGCCACGTGGATGCCTGCAGCGCCCAGACCGGGCCGATCTTTCTCGCCTACCGCCCCTGTGACGGGCTGCGGAGGATCATCCGCTCTGTCTGCGGGTCGCAGCCGATGTATGATTTCGCTTCAGACGACGGCATCCGCCATCAGGCCTGGAAGATCGATGACAGAGACACCATCGCAAAGATCTCTCAGTTGTTTGCAGACATTCCTCATCTGTACATTGCAGACGGCCACCACCGGGCCGCGTCAGCAGTGAAAGTCGGGTTAAAAAGGAGAGCGGAAGATCCGGGATTCTCGGGAGACGAGGAGTACAACTATTTCCTCAGCGTCCTCTTTCCCGCCGATGAGCTGCGCATCTATGACTACAACCGTATAGTGACGAACCGGAACGGCTGTACATTCGATGAATTTCCTGATATGATAAGGGACGGCTTTGAGGTCAGCGGACCGGAGAAAGGCCCGTTCCGGCCTTCTTCAAAAGGGGAATTCGGCCTCTGCTGGGCCGGACGCTGGTACCGGATGAAAGCGCGCCCCTCGCTGTTTACCGGAGACCCGGTCGGCGATCTCGATGTATCCATCCTCCAGGACCACATCCTCGGACCGGTCTTCGGGATCCGCGATCCGAAAAAAGATCCGCGCATCCGCTTTATCGGAGGCATCCGCGGGCTTGGCGCACTGGAACAGGCTTCAAAGGAAACCGGCGGCGCGGCGTTTGCCATGTATCCAACTTCCATGGATGAACTCCTGTCCGTAGCCGACGCCGGACGGCTGATGCCGCCCAAATCCACCTGGTTTGAGCCAAAACTCCGAAGCGGGCTTTTTATCCACCGGTTCTGATATATTTTTTAAGTAGGAGATGTTATTTAAAATGGAAAGAAATGAGCTTTGCTGGTGCGGCAGCGGCAGGAAATATAAGAAATGCCACATGCCCATCGAAGAAAAAATGATGCTCCATGCAGAGAAAGGCGAAATCGTCCCGACCCGGCAGCTTCTGAAGACGCCGGAACAGATCGAAAAGATCAAGATAAGCGCAGCCCTCAACACCGCTGTCCTTGACGAGGTGGCGAAGCACATCCGCATCGGCATGAGCACCGCCGAGATCGACGACATCGTATACCGCTACACTACAGAGCACGGCGGCATCCCCGCCCCGCTCAATTACCAGGGATTCCCGAAGAGTGTGTGCACCTCACTGAACAACGAGATCTGCCACGGCATCCCGGATGAAAACATCATTCTCCAGGAAGGCGACATCATCAATGTGGATGTATCCACCATTGTGGACGGCTACTTTTCCGACGCATCCAGGATGTTCAAAATGGGAAAGATCTCCGACCGCGCAGAAAAACTGATCCGCGTCACCGAAGAATGTGTGGAGCGCGGACTGGCAGCCGCAAAACCGTGGGGACACCTGGGTGACATCGCGGACGCCATCAACAGCCACGCAAAAGCCAACGGCTACTCCGTCGTAGAGGAGATCGGCGGCCACGGCATCGGCCTGGCCTTCCACGAAGATCCCTTCGTAAGTTATGTAACCCCGAAAGGCAGCGAGATGCTCCTGGTGCCCGGCATGATGTTCACCATCGAGCCCATGATCAATGAGGGCAGCCCGGATTTCTTCGTAGACGAAGACAACGGCTGGACCGTATACACTATAGACGACGGTCTGTCGGCACAGATCGAATATATGGTGCTTGTAAGAGAAGACGGCATTGAAGTTTTGACGAAATAATCCAATTTGGGACGTAGTAAAATTGAATTTTACTACGTCCCAAATTGGATTTTGCCCTGTCCCTTTTCACGCATAATGCCGGACTCTCAGTCCGATCCCCATGGATTCTGCGAGCGCACGGCTCGCCTCGATATCTTTTTCCGGCAGCACATCCACTACGGTGAACCGCACCTCCGGGATCTTCTTTGCACATTCTGCAGCAAATTCCAGCATCCCTTCAAATGCATGATCGAATTTCGGACGGGTCACCGCCGTATACTCTTCTGCCGTCGGTGCGTTCAGGCTGATGGACACACAGTCCACGACCGCCGCCAGCTCCGGGATGACGTCCCGGCTGTGGTAGAGATTTGCAAGTCCGTTGGTATTCACCCGGATCTTTACCCCATACTTTTCTTTTGCGTATCCCGCCGACCGGATCAGGATGTCAAGCGCACAGGTCGGCTCCCCGTAGCCGCAGTAGACCAGCTCGTCATATCCTGTAAGATCAAAATCATCCATCGCCGCGATCACCTCTTCCAGCGTCGGATCTGTCTTATGCCATAGCGTATCCGCCGAATCCCCCACGCTGTCCTGATGGCTGCGGATGCAGAACGTGCATGCGCAGTCGCATTTATTCGTCAGGTTTACATAGACCTGATTCTTGTAAGTATATAATATATCCGCCATTTTTCTGATTCCTTTCCTGTCTTTTTCCTTATGCTTCTCCCCCGAGGAGCTCCCGGATCCGCACATTTGCGCGGGACCGCTCCAGAAGCACCGCCATCGCATAGAAGAGCGCCGCGCTTCCGCCGGACTGGATCACGCTGCCCGCGACGGACGCAAGGGGCGCCGCAAATGAACCGAAGATCAGTCCTTCCGCCACATAGTACCCTGTCGCGGAGATCACAAGCGCCAGGAACGGCGCCGCGATATTCCGCGCGCACAGCAGCTTCCCGTTCTTCTCAGAAAAAGGCAGCACGATCAGCATCTTGATTATGACCGTAGCCGGCATCCACACCGGAGCCGTCAGAAGATCCGCCATGCCTCCGCCGATCGCCGCAGCCGCCAGGGCGCAGGGCCTGGGAAGGAATACCGCCGCCAGATAGATCAGCGTATCCCCGAAATGGATATAGCCGCCGTTCATCCCGTACGGAATGTGGCAGATATAGGCCGTCATCACCGTGATCATGGCCGCGAAAATACCGGTTGTAACAATTTTAAGTGTATGCTTCCTCATCTGAACCTCTCCTTTCGCACATCACAACAGACTACGCCCCAGGTTCTCAGGCATCCGCAGGCCGGTTCTTCTCCCCCAGCATCCACAGATAGCGCTCATACTCCACGCCGTCATTCCGCGGCACGCCGTCCCGGACCGCATCGGAGATCGCACGTTCGATCATGGATCCTGCCAGTTCCATCGCCTCTGACAGACTGTCTCCCCTGGCCCTTCCAGCCGCCACAATTGAGGCGAACAGGTCGCCGGTGCCCGAATAGCTGTCCCCGATAAAGGGAAATGCGGCAAAAGACGCGCCTGTCTCTGTCACTGCCAGATTGCCCATCATTTCCCGTCCGGTCTCCCCGTCGGTATAGCGTATCCCGGTGACAACCGCCTCTTTTGTCTTCCCGCCCATCAGCGTCCGGGCCATTTCCTCTGCCGTACGGGTGATCTCTTTCTCATCCCGGACCGCGTCAGCCAGACGGCAGTCATTTCCTGTCAGCAGGCAGAGCTCCGTCAGGTTCGGCGTGATAATATCCGCCCTCTCCGTCAGCGCCCTCATCTCCGCCTCCATCCGGGACGTAAAGACCGGATACCTGCTTCCGTTATCGCCCATGACCGGATCAACCAGGAGAAATGTATCATCCCTGCAGAAAATATCCAGGAAATCCAGCACTTTCCTGATCTGATGCTCCCCGGAGAGAAAACCGGTGTAAATGCCGTCAAACCGCACGCCCATCTTCTGCCACTCTTCAGTGATATTCCCCATCCGGTCTGTGTAATCATCGCAGTAATAACTGGGATAACCGGTCTGGGCGCTTAAAACCGCGGTGGGCAGCGGACAGGGCTGGACGCCCATCGCCGCCACTGCCGATATGGCAGCCGTAAGTGAACATTTCCCGAATCCTGACAGATCATTGATCACTGCTATCTTTTTCGTCATTTCCTGTGCTCCTGTATTAAAATCATCAGTTTCCTGTTCATACGGACTCATTTAATAATCCTGCGCTCCATATTATCATCGTTCTGGCAGTACCAAAACAGCCAGTTATGCATTTTTTATCCATGCCAGTTGAACTGCCCGGCAAATGCCCGCTCATGCAGGCATGGCGTCCGCTTGCCGGGTTTATCGCGCAAAAGAAGCCAGCCCGTCCCCGGTCTGGCCTCTCGTAGATCATAAATTTCATTTAATAGATGCTTTTAGCGGCCGGTTTCAGCACGATCGCAGAATGCCTGCCCATATTCAGGACGATCTCGCCGTTTTCTACGATGTATTCATCGTAAGCCGTGGTATATCCTTCCTCATAGGTATACATCAGGCGCTTCATCCTGCCTTCCTTATGCACGCCCGCGAGCCATACCGGCACGGTTACGCTCCTCAGCTCCTTGCTGTTGTTAAGTACCACAACGATCTGCTCATCCCCCTGGAAGCGCGCGTATGCAAGCACGTTGTGATCGGCGTGCAGAAGTTTTACGGACCCTTTCCGGAGCGGTTTTTCTTCCTTGTGGATGCGGATCATCTCCTTATGGAACTCCAGCAGCTCCCTGTCTTCCCTGCCCCACGGATAAGTCCTGCGGCTGTCCGGATCGGTAAATCCGCAAAGGCCGTCCTCGTCGCCGTAGTAGATCGTCGGCGCGCCCACCCATGTAAACTGGACGGTTACCGCTTCTCTGAGGACCGCCCGGTTGACGCCTTCCTCCGCCGCTTTGTGCCCGACATGCTCTGCCCTGCCCACGATGTGGTTCGTCCGGGTCAGGAAACGCGAATGATCATGATTGGACAGCTCGTTCATCGCCACCTGAAGGGACGGCGTCAGCATGCTTGCCATGAAATGCCGCATAGCCCCGACGAAATTGTCCGGATTGCCCCAGAGGTCTGTCCGGCGTTCATCACTGTGTTTCTCCATGCCGGTCAGGAACCAGGTAAGCGGCTCCATAAACGCATCGTAATTCATCACGCTGTCCCACTCATCGCCCTGCAGCCACTCTACCGGATCTCCGTAGTGCTCGGCCAGGATGATGGCGTCCGGATTGGCGCTCTTTACCTCCTTGCGGAATCGCTTCCAGAACATATGGTTATACTCGTTGCTGCAGCCCAGATCCGCAGCCACATCCAGTCTCCATCCGTCTACATTGTACGGAGGAGAAACCCATTTCTTTCCTATGTCCATAATATATTGCTCAAGTTCCGGCGAATCCTCATATGCCAGCTTCGGAAGCGTATCATGCCCCCACCATCCGTCATAACTTCCATTATACGGCCATGCCTCAGGCCGGTCGTCATGGAAGTGAAAGAACCCGTGGTACGGACTGTCTTCACTGACGTATGCCCCCTTCGGGTACTCCGGGCGCTGCTCATAGATCCGCTCCCGGTCCAGCCATTTATTAAACGAGCCGCAGTGGTTGAACACACCGTCCAGGATCACTCTCATCCCACGCTGGTGCATCTCTTCAACGAGTCTGATGAACAGCCGGTTGCTGGCCTCCAGATTGCGCATATCGCCCACCCGCTTCTGATACTTCGTCGCGCGGATGTTATCCGCAGCGCCTTCGGGCAGCAGCTCCCCGCCGTCTTCCACGATCACGCCGTAGTGCGGATCGATATAATCATAGTCCTGTATGTCATATTTGTGATTGGACGGAGAGACAAAAAGCGGATTGAAGTAAATAACCTCGATCCCCAGATCCTGCAGGTAATCCAGCTTATCCATGACCCCCTGCAGGTCGCCCCCGTAAAAATTCCGGATATCGAGAGAAGCCGGCATCTGGTCCCAGTCCTTCACCTTTCTGCTCGGCGCCCCGATATAAATGTATTCGCCGTCCTCCACGTCATTGGACGGATCGCCATTGCAGAAACGGTCTACAAAGATCTGATACATGACCGCGCCCTTCGCCCATTCCGGCGTCTTAAATCCGGGCACGATGACAAAATTATAATAATCTTCACGGTGGTCAGACACGCCGCAGCGGTTAAAGAACCAGATCTGCTCCCCCTTCTTGATCTCAAAAGAATAGCGGAACGGCTCCGTCCCCAGCTGCCATTCGATCTCATAAAAATCAAATTCATCACCGGAAAGGACTTTCCACATCGTCCAGCTTTTGTCGCCGGCGAGCAGGCATACTTCCTCCACGTCATTATGCGCTGTGCGGAAACGCAGTCGGATCTTCTCATTCACCTCCGGCTCAGCCGGGATCACATAATCCTGCGTACCGTCACAGAACAGCGCATCTCTATTCATACATTAAGCCTCCTCTTTCTCGCTGTTCTCAAATAATGCCTCGAATTCGGCTCTCGTGATCTTCTCCTTCTCAAGGAGGAGCTGCGCGCAGGCATCCAGCACATCATGGTGCTTGCTGATGATCGCACGCGCTTTCAGGTAGCACTCGTCAATGATCCGCTTCACTTCCTCATCGATCGTCCCGGCCACCTTCTCTCCGTATCCCCGCGACATATGGCCGAAATCACGCCCGATGAACACTTCGTCGCTGTCATTGTCGTAATTGATAAGCCCCAGGCGTTCAGACATGCCAAACTTGGTGATCATCGATTTTGCGATCGCCGTTGCCTGTTTGATATCCTGGGACGCTCCGGTCGTGATATCGTCAAAGATCTCCTCTTCAGCCACACGTCCGCCAAGCGCTACCGTGATCTCCTGCAGCATATGCCCTTTGGTATTGAACATGTCATCCCGCTCCGGCAGCGGCATCGTATAACCGCCCGCCCCGCCTGTCGGTATGATGGATACGCTGTACACCGGGCCCACATCCGGAAGCGCATGGAACAGGATCGCGTGTCCGGACTCGTGATAAGCGGTGATGCGCCGCTCTTTTTCAGACACTACGCGGCTCTTCTTCTCCGGCCCGATGCCGACTTTTACGAACGCATGCCGGATGTCCTGCTGCTGGATGAATACCCGGTTCTCTTTAGCCGCCAGGATCGCCGCCTCATTGAGCAGGTTTTCCAGGTCCGCGCCGGTAAAGCCAGCCGTCGTCTGTGCGATCTGCTTCAGGTCGACGTCTTCGCCAAGGGGCTTGTTCTTCGCATGGACCTTCAGGATCTCTTCCCGGCCGGCCACATCCGGGCGGCCGACGATGACATTCCGGTCAAATCGGCCGGGACGCAGGATCGCCGGGTCCAGGATGTCCTTCCGGTTGGTCGCCGCCATCACGATGATCCCTTCATTTACTCCGAAACCATCCATCTCCACCAGAAGCTGGTTGAGCGTCTGCTCTCTCTCATCATGTCCGCCGCCCAGGCCGCTCCCGCGCCGTCTGGCCACGGCATCGATCTCATCGATAAATACGATGCAGGGCGCCTTCTCCTTGGCCTGCTGGAACAGGTCGCGCACACGGGATGCACCCACGCCGACAAACATTTCCACAAAATCCGAACCGGAGATGCTGAAAAACGGCACGCCCGCTTCACCCGCCACCGCCTTGGCAAGCAGCGTCTTACCGGTTCCAGGAGGCCCCTCCAGGAGCACGCCTTTGGGGATGCGCGCCCCGACCTGCACATATTTTTTCGGGGCTTTAAGGAAATCCACGATCTCCTCAAGTTCTTCTTTCTCTTCCTTCAATCCGGCCACGTCCGCGAATGTCACCCTGATCTCATTCTGGTTCGTCATCCGCGCGCGGCTCTTGCCGAAATTCATGGCCTTCGCGTTCGCATTCCCGCCCTGCCTGTTCATGAGGAAGAACAAAAGGAGCACTGCCGCAAGTGTGATCATAAGCGGCAGGAGCACAGTCGTAAACATGGAGTCTTCCGGGATCGCCGACATGCCGTATACGATCCCATGCTTATCCAGAAGGTTTTCAACCTTCTCAACATCCGATACATTGACCATCTTTGTCACGCCCTCGTCCTTCAGCATAAAGGACACCGTACCCGTAGGCACGGCGCTGTTCAGGTCGATGTACACATCCGTAACATTTTCCGATTCAACTTCTGACACAAAATCCGTATATGCCACTTCCTGCCGGTGCACCTGCATCCGGCTCGCCATCCAGAGCGCAGCCACGATGACCACGATAAACATAAGTATGGTCGATCCGCTGACGCTCCTGTATTTCCTGTTATTATCCAAAACCCATACTCCTTCCTGCTGCTATTCCAGGCCCTCTACCACACCAATGTACGGCAGGTTCCTGTATTTCTGGGCATAGTCGAGTCCATAGCCCACGATAAATTCATCCGGCACCTCAAAGCCGCAGTAATCCGCCTTCACATCCTTCTCGCGGCGCTCCGGTTTGTCCAGAAGCGTGCACAGCCGTATGCTTGCCGGATTCCTTTTCTTCAGGACGTCCATCAGATAATACAGTGTATTTCCGGAATCTACGATATCCTCCACGATAAGCACTTCCTTGTCCTCGATCGTTTCATCAAGATCCTTCGCTATACGCACCACACCGCTTGATTTCGTTCCGTCCCCGTAGCTTCCCACACACATAAAATCCATGGTCACCGGTACAGTGATGCGCTTCGCCAGC
Source organism: uncultured Mediterraneibacter sp. (assembly GCA_944376685.1). GTDB lineage: Bacteria > Bacillota > Clostridia > Lachnospirales > Lachnospiraceae > Mediterraneibacter. The sequence continues at coordinate 59,668 of CALWDN010000003.1, forward strand.
TCGCACATAAAAAATACGCCGCCCTTGAGCACGCAGATCAGATGGACCTGCCTGCCCGCATAGTCTTTGCTGATCTTCTGTCCCAGTTCCCGGATCCTCTCATCTACTTTCTCTTCCGGGATCAGTACCCTGATTGTCTCCATTTGTCTTCTCCTCCGTTATCTTTATCTCAAGAATCCTTTCCGTGCTGTCGTCCACATAATATGTCCGGCCCATCCTGTATCCCGGGATCCATGCGATCTCCGGGCCGTCCGCGATCAGCGGGATCCGCCCTCTCTGGTCCTCCGGGACTTTCTCATTTATAAAATATGATTTCAGTTTCTGGCGGTTCCCGCCGGCATCTATGGTCAGATAGTCCCCGGGCCGCCTGTTCCTTACAGAAAGGCCATTTTTTATTATATCATAATCCATCCGCTTCGTGTAGCTTTTTTGCGGGATCTGCTCCGGCTTTTCACCGTCATTTTTCTCCACGACCCGGCAGGATATCACATATCCCCGGAAAAATGTCTCGCCCGGGATCCGCAGCGGTATTTCCAGGCCTTCCGGCTCCCGTTCCAGCCCGTCCGGCCGGTTTCCCCGCGGCGGCTGACTTTCCCTGTCCGGCCCGGCGATCTCGACGCCCTCATATACCCGCCGCGCCCGCACGCCGCCGGGCAGTTCCACCCGTCTGCCGTTCTGCTTCTCAAGCAGGCCAAGCACATCTGCGACATGTGTGGACGAAATATCCTTCTCATTCCCCCGCACCTGGGCGATGCAGTCCCTGACAAGCTGCCTCCGCACCGCCGCGTGCTCCCGCGACAGCGCCGCCCCGTCCAGGATGAGCTTCTGTCCGTTTGCAGCGCAGATGCAGCGCCTGCCCGCCCGTTCCGTTTCCTGTTCCAGCATTTCCCACAGCTCCCTGGCCTGGGCAGCCAGTTCATCAAGATGGCGGACAGCCCCGGGATTGACCTGTTCCTGAAGGAGCGGGACCACATGATGGCGGATCCGGTTGCGGGTATAGTCGTCTCCCTCATTCGTCGCATCTGTACGCCAGCTGATCCCCTGTTCTTTCAGGAAACGTTCGATCTCAGCCCGCCCGGCCCACATAAGAGGGCGGATCCAGCGCCCGCGGGCCGGCCAGATCCCGCACAGTCCGCGCAGCCCCGTCCCCCGTGCTATATTAAGCAGCACCGTCTCCGCATTGTCATCCCTGTGGTGAGCGGTTGCGATCTTCGCCCGCGCCGATCCGGCGCAGACTTTCTCAAATGCTTCCCGCCGCACCGCACGGCCCGCCTCCTCCAGAGATTGTTTCCTTTTTTCAGCGATTAATTCCACATTTTCATGAAAAACAATACAGTCTGCCTGCAGCTTTCCGCAGAGCTGTCTCACATACGCTTCGTCTGCGTCCGCCTCCGCCCCCCTGATCCCGTGGTTCACATGGCAC
>CALWDN010000004.1 GCA_944376685.1 uncultured Mediterraneibacter sp.
GGACGTGGGACGCATCGGGGCGTTCCTGGACTGGGGGCTTGAGAAGGATCTGCTGCTGCCGTACAAAGAGCAGACGGTGAAGGTGGAGAAAGGAGACCGGTGCCTGGTCAGCCTCTATATAGACAAAAGCGGACGGCTCTGCGCCACCATGAAAATATCCCAGATGCTGCGCACGGACTCCCCCTACCGGAAGGACGACGTCGTACACGGAACAGTTTACGGGGTGAGCCGGGAATACGGCGTGTTTGTTGCGGTTGACAATAAGTATTCCGCGCGGATCCCGCAGAAGGATGTATACGGGAAAATGTATCCGGGGCAGGAGATCGAGGCCCGGGTCGCAGGGGTGAAAGCGGATGGGAAGCTGGACTTAAGCCTGCGGCATAAGATCCCGGAGCAGATAGACGCTGACGCGGAGATGATCATGGGGCGTCTGGAAAAGAACGGCGGGGAGCTTGGATTTACCGACAAAGCAGACCCGGAGCGGATCCGGGACGAGTTCGGGATGAGCAAGGCCGCATTCAAGCGGGCGGTCGGCCGCCTCCTGAAAGAAGGCCAGATAAAAATCGATAATGAAAAAGGAAAAATCTTGCATTCCTAAATAAATCAGGTATAATAATCAGTAGGAGCGCGCATCGTAAAATAAACGGCGGAACTCCTGCAAACAAGAAGGCATTGAAGAAAGGAGAACCTGTAAATGAAAGTTCAGAACATCACAGATATAGAAGGATTCTTTAAAGTCGTAGACGAGTGCAAGGGAAAAGTTGAACTCGTTACAGGCGAGGGAGACAGACTGAATCTGAAGTCAAAGCTTTCCCAGTATGTATCCATGGCGAACATTTTCTCCAACGGGGAGATTCCGGAACTGGAAGTGATCGCATACGAGAAAGAGGATACAGATAAACTGATCCATTTTATGATGGATGGCGGACAGCAGTAAGCTGCTCCAGCAATAAAAAGAATGTCAAGGGCGGTTCCCGCGGAGTGGAAACCGCCTTTTTGTTTAGAGGTGACGAATACCATGAGTTTTGTGCACTTGCATGTCCATACAGAGTATAGTCTGTTGGACGGATCCAATAAGATTAAAGAATATGTCGCGCGGGTCAAAGAGCTGGGAATGGATAGCGCCGCGATCACAGATCACGGTGTGATGTACGGTGTGATCGATTTCTACAGGGCGGCGCGCGCCCAGGGGATCAAACCGATCCTGGGGTGTGAAGTCTATGTGGCGCCGAATTCCAGATTTGACCGGGAAGTGACGGGCGGTGACGACCGGTATTATCATCTTGTGCTGCTGGCGGAGAATAACGAAGGGTATGCCAATCTGATGAAGATCGTATCGAAGGGCTTTGTCGAGGGATACTATTACCGGCCAAGGGTGGATAAAGAACTTCTGCGCGAGTACCATAGCGGGATCATTGCCTTAAGCGCCTGTCTTGCAGGGGAAGTCCAGAGGTATATCGTAAAGGGACTTTATGACGAGGCGAAGAAGACGGCGCTGGAATACCGCGACATTTTCGGGGAGGACAATTATTTCCTGGAGCTGCAGGATCACGGGCTGCCGGATCAGAGGCTGGTCAACCAGCAGCTGCTGAAGATGTCGCAGGAAACCGGGATCGAACTCGTGGCGACCAACGATGTCCATTATACCTATGCGGAAGATGCGGTCCCCCATGACATCCTGCTCTGTATCCAGACCGGCAAGAAGCTGACCGATGAGAACCGGATGCGCTATGAGGGCGGGCAGTATTATGTGAAATCGCCGGAAGAGATGGAGAAGCTCTTCCCCTACGCCCTTCAGGCGCTGGACAATACGCAGCGGATCGCGGACCGGTGTTCCGTGGAGATCGAGTTCGGGGTGACAAAGCTTCCGAAATATGATGTGCCGGACGGGTATACGTCCTGGGAATATCTGCAGAAACTCTGCCGGGAGGGACTTGAGAGGCGGTATGGGAAACCGTCAAAGGAACTGGAAGACCGGCTCTCTTATGAACTGGATACGATCCGGAATATGGGGTATGTGGATTACTTCCTGATCGTATGGGATTTTATAAAATATGCGAAAGACCACGGGATCGCGGTCGGCCCGGGACGTGGATCGGCAGCCGGAAGCATCGTATCCTACTGCCTGGAGATCACGACCATCGATCCGATCCGGTATCAGCTGCTCTTTGAACGCTTCCTGAACCCGGAGCGTGTGTCCATGCCTGATATCGACGTGGATTTCTGCTACGAGAGGCGGCAGGAAGTGATCGACTATGTGGTGCGCAAGTACGGGAAAGACCGGGTGGTCCAGATCGTGACCTTCGGTACGCTTGCGGCCCGGGGCGTGCTGCGCGATGTGGGGCGCGTAATGGACCTGCCCTATGCATTTGTGGATTCCATCACCAAGATGATCCCTCAGGAACTGAATATTACGATCGATAAGGCGCTGAAAGAAAATCCGGAGCTCCGCCGCGTCTACGAGTCGGATGAGCAGGTGAAAACGCTGATCGATATGGGCAAGCGGCTGGAAGGCCTGCCCCGCCACAGCTCCATGCATGCGGCGGGCGTGGTCATCAGCCAGAAATCCGTGGATGAATACGTTCCGCTGTCGCGGGCGGCAGACGGCACGATCACGACTCAGTTTACCATGACGACGCTGGAAGAACTGGGGCTTCTGAAGATGGATTTCCTGGGACTCCGGACGCTGACGGTGATCCGGAATGCGGTGAACCTTGCAAGGCGCCGCCAGCCGGAGCTGAACATGGAAAAGATCGATTACAATGACCAGAAAGTGATGGACTATATCGGCACAGGGAAGACGGACGGCATATTCCAGCTGGAAAGCGCGGGCATGAAGAGCTTTATGAAAGAATTGAAGCCCCACAGCCTGGAAGACATCATTGCGGGTATTTCCCTGTACCGTCCGGGGCCGATGGATTTCATCCCCCAGTATATCCGGGGGAAAAATGATGCTTCTTCGATCACTTATGACTGCCCCCAGCTTCAGCCGATCCTGGAGCCAACGTACGGCTGCATCGTTTACCAGGAACAGGTCATGCAGATCGTACGTGACCTTGCCGGATATACGCTGGGGCGCAGCGACCTTCTGCGGCGCGCCATGTCCAAGAAAAAAGCGGACGTGATGGAGAAGGAGCGGAAGATCTTCGTCTATGGCGACCCGGAAACAAATGTGCCCGGATGCATTAAAAACGGGATTGATGAGAAAACTGCCAATAAGATCTACGACGAGATGATCGATTTTGCAAAATACGCATTCAACAAATCCCACGCCGCGGCGTATGCGGTGGTGGCGTACCAGACGGCATGGCTGAAATATTATTATCCGGTGGAATTTATGGCCGCGCTGATGACGTCCGTGATCGACAATCCTTCCAAGGTGGCGGAGTATATCTACGCCTGCCGTCAGATGGGCATTAAGATCCTGCCCCCGGATATCAACAATGGAGAAGCGGATTTTTCAGTGGACGGGGAAAATATCCGATACGGGCTGGCCGCGATCAAGAGCATCGGCCGTCCGGTCGTGCAGGCGCTGGTGGAAGAGAGAAATGCATTCGGCATTTTCCGGAATCTTGAGGATTTTATTACCCGTATGGCAGGGAAAGAGGTGCTGAATAAACGGACGATCGAGAATCTGATCAAATCCGGCGCGCTTGACACGCTGGGCGGCACGCGCAAGCAGTTTATGGCGATCTATATCCAGATTATGGAGCATGTGAATCAGGAGAAGAAATATTCCATGTCCGGCCAGATGAGCCTGTTTGATCTGGTGAGCGAGGAGCAGAAGAGCGAATTCCAGATCCGGATGCCTGATGTCGGAGAATATTCCAAAGAAAACCTTCTGGCTTTTGAAAAGGAAGTGCTCGGCGTCTATATCAGCGGACATCCGCTGGAAGAGTACGAAGAACGCTGGAAGAAAACGATCTCGGCGACGACGCTGGATTTTCAGCTTGATGAGGAGAGCGGCGCCTCCAAAGTCCGGGACGGCGCGAAAGAGATCATCGGCGGAATGATCGTAGACAAAACGGTAAAACACACAAAGACGAACCAGATGATGGCGTTTGTGACGGTGGAAGATCTTCTCGGAACGGTTGAAGTTGTGATCTTCCCGCGGGATTATGAAAAGAACAGGGAATACCTTGAAGTGGACAGCAAAGTGTTCATCAGAGGGCGTGTATCCGAGGAGGATGAGAAAGCCAGCAAGATGATCTGCGAGAAAGTGATCCCGTTTGAGAAGACAAAGCGGGAGCTGTGGATCCAGTTTCCGGACAAGGCGGCGTTTCTTGACGAGGAACAGATCGTATACGGTTATCTTGCGGATTCCGAAGGGGGCGATGAAGTCGTCATTTACTGCGCCAAAGAGCGGGCTGTGAAAAGGCTTCCGAAAAACAGGAATATCCGGATAAACCAGCAGGTTCTTGGCAGGCTGATGAACCATTACGGGGAAAGCCGCGTGAAAGTGGTTGAAAAAGTTATTGAAAACCAATTCTAAATACGGTAAAATATGTTCGGAATTGTTTTGAAATTTCAGTTTAGTAAATTTTAGCAATTATCTGACTTGTGGAAAGGTGGAGGAAAACATGGCAGAAGAGTATAACGAAATGGAAAGATACGCAGAGGATTTTGAGGACCGCATCCGTACGATTGGCGTCCTTACAAGCGGCGGCGATGCGCCGGGAATGAATGCGGCGATCCGTGCGGTTGTCCGTACAGCGCTTTCTAAAGGACTGAAAGTGCGCGGGATCCGCAGAGGCTACCACGGACTTCTCAGAGAAGAGATCATCGACCTGTCGGCGCGTGACGTATCCGATACGATCCAGCGCGGCGGTACGATCCTTCAGACAGCACGCTGCAAATCCATGCGCACAGAAGAAGGACAGCAGAAAGCAGCTGCGATCTGTAAGAAATACGGCATCGACGGCCTTGTGGTGATTGGTGGAGACGGTTCATTTGCCGGTGCCCAGAAACTGGCGAACCTGGGTGTCAACACAGTCGGCATCCCGGGAACGATCGATCTTGATATCGCATGTACAGATTATACGATCGGATTCGATACAGCCGTAAATACAGCCATGGAAGCGATCGACAAGGTCCGCGATACGTCCACATCCCATGAGCGGTGCAGCATTATAGAGGTTATGGGACGTGATGCGGGCTATCTGGCTCTCTGGTGCGGTATTGCGAACGGTGCGGAGCGCATCCTGATGCCGGAGGAGCATGACTTTGATGAAAACGAGATCATCGCTGACATCAAAGAGTGCCAGAAGAGAGGCAAGAAGAACTACATCATCATCAACGCTGAGGGCATCGGCGACTCTATCAACATGGCGAAGAGGATCGAGGCCGCTACCGGCATGGAGACAAGGGCGACGATCCTGGGACACATGCAGCGCGGCGGAAGCCCGACATGCAAGGACAGGGTATATGCATCTATCATGGGTTCGATGGCCGTGGATCTTCTCCTTCAGGGAAAGACAAACAGAGTGGTTGGCTACAAAGGCGGCCAGTTCACAGACTTCGATATTGAAGAGGCGCTGGCAATGAAGAAGACCATTTCTGATTATCAGTATGATGTTGCAAAGGTACTTGCTCTTTAATTAAAAAAGGTCAAACAAATACGGCGCCGGTATACGGGCGGAGAAGTCTGCCTGTGTATCGGCGCTTGTGAACAGGAGAATGAAACGTGAGTGCAGAAAACAGGAAGACGGCGCCGGTCGGCGTATTTGATTCCGGCGTGGGCGGACTGACGGTCGCCAGAGAGATATCCCGCCAGCTTCCAAATGAAAATATCGTTTATTTCGGAGATACGGCCCGGGTGCCGTACGGAAGTAAATCCCAGAATACGATCATCCGGTTTTCAGAGCAGATCATCCGGTTTTTAAAGACAAAGCAGGTAAAGGCCATCGTCATCGCATGCAATACCGCCAGCGCCCTTGCGCTGGATGCAGTCCGGGATGAATTTGACGTGCCCGTGATGGGCGTGGTCATTCCCGGAGCCCGCGCTGCGGTAGAGGCGACGAAGAACCGGAAGGTCGGGGTGATCGGCACGGACGCTACGGTTCAGAGCGGGATGTATACAAAGATCATCCAGGGAATGGACCCTCAGGTGGAAGTGGTTGAGAAAGCCTGTCCGTTGTTTGTGCCGCTGGTCGAAGAAGGATTCAAAGAGCATGCGGTCACGCAGGAGATCATTGAATACTACCTGGAATCCATGCGAAGCTCGGATATCGACGCCATGATCCTTGGGTGCACGCATTATCCGCTTCTCCGGTCGAAGATCCGCAGTTATATGGGTGAAAAGATCCAGATCGTCAATCCGGCATATGAGACGGCCATGGACCTGAAAAAGCTCCTGGCAGAGCGCGGCATGGAAAATGACGGAAGCACGGAACAGCACAGCAGGTATTCATTCTATGTAAGCGACGCAGCAGAAAAATTCCGGCGGTTTGCCAATACGGTGATGCCGTTTGACGTACCGACCACAAATGTAGTGAATATTGAAGAGTTTTAAGGAAGAAAAATGACAAAAGATGTATTAGTCAGTATTTCAGGAAAACATATTGATATTATGGAAGATCCGACCGCAGGATACGAGACGGGGGACGACGCCATTGAAGTTGTTACACCGGCCAGTTATTACTGTAAAAACGGGAAACACTATATCATCTATGACGAGATCCTTGAGGGAAAGGCAGGCACGATCCGCAACAAGATCCGGATCACCGGAAATGAGATGGTTGAGATCATGAAAAGCGGCGCTGCCAGTTCCCACATGACCTTCCGGAAAAATCAGAAAAACCAGACATATTATCAGACTCCGTACGGCCAGATGCTGATCAGCGTCAACACGAAGAACATGGAAGTGGATGTGGCCGAAGACCGGATCAATGTCAGCCTGGACTATGAGCTGGATGTCAATCACGAGCCGCTGGCAGACTGCAGGATCCGGATGGGGGTTATGAATAAAGGGACGTTCCCCGAGACAGGGCTTCCCAGCTGATCCGAAATGAAAATCACGTGCCCGGACAGAAAACCCTCTATCCGCCCGGGAATGTACTTTATACATATAAGAACTGTGCAAACGGGAGAGCGTGCAGGGGAAAAAATCTGATCTACCGGTGGAACTAAATAAGCCGCGGTTCACTGTCACAGAGCAAAACTTTAAGTGAAACGTTCCGAAAAGCATTTGTTCTGGATGTTAGGTGATGTCAAATGGAGTTCTAATGAACGAACATTTGATATCAGCGTTACATCCATTCAAATCTTTGAGGTAGAGTGGAACGGTTTTGCGTTGTGACAGTGAACCGCGGCGTATTTTTGTTTTACAGGGGGATCAGGATTTATTCCGCCGGAAGAACCCTTTCTTCTTCACCGGCTGTTCGATCGACCCGCCTCTTACGCTTTTGATCCCTGTTATGTAAAGGCCGCTGACGATGGCTTTTATCTCTTTCTTTACAGGAATGACTTCAAATACTTTGCTGTCGCACATAAGTGTCATGATCTTCGGCCCGATCTTGGCTTTTACGACCGGCACTTTCGTACGCCTTAAATATTTCGGCGTGTTTTCCAGTACAATGGCAGGAAGTCCTGCTTCTTTCAGTTTCATTTTCTTTTTATCAATGACGAGCATGCTTACCGTCTGAGCTGCGGCATCCATCTGTTCCTGCTGTTCGGCCTGCTTCTTCTGAGCTTTTTTGCCGAAAAAGTACAGCACGATGCAGGCAATGATCAGTACGACAAGGATGACGGTCATCACGATTGCTGGTGTACTCATGATATAAACCCTCCTGAATGTTATACTTTCTGCTTTAAGCGCTCCTAGTATTTTAACATTGTTTCCGTACAAGTGCAAGATAATAAGCGCATTTTCAAGGTTTAGGGTTTACTTTTACAGGGGAGAACGGGTATACTGTTATGGAAAAGGAGTTTAGATTATGGCAGAAATGATTTGGAACGGAGTCGTGGCGGTCTATGATTTCATCATGGATAATATCGTCATCATCAATGTCATCTTCGCGCTGATCATTGTATTTTTCCAGAGGCGGTCTCCGCAGACAGTATGGACGTGGCTGCTTCTGCTGTATTTTATACCAATACTCGGGTTCATCCTGTATCTTGTGATCGGACAGGATTTCCATAAAAGCAGGATGTTTAAGGCAAAGGAGATCGAGGGCGAACTGAAATACGCAGTGAGGCGCCAGGAGGAAACGATCTACCACAAACGCCTGCGGCTTGCCAATCCGGAGATGTCCCGGTTTAAGGATCTGATCCTGTACAACCTGGAAGCGGGAGAGGCTGTCCTGACGGATAATAATGATATACGTATTTATACAGACGGGAAAGAGAAATTCCGCGCGCTGATAGAGGAGATGCGCCAGGCAAGGCGGTATATCCATGTGGAATATTACATTATCAGATATGATGAGCTCTGGAAGGAGATCGAGAAAGTCCTGATCGAGAAGGCCCGCGAGGGCGTGGAAGTCCGTGTGCTGTTTGACAGCATGGGGTGCAGGACAATGAAGAACAGCGACTGGGAGCGCCTGGAGAATGCGGGCATCCAGGTGGCGGAATTCTTCCCTGCGCTGCTCGGGAAGCTGCAGCTGCGCGTGAACTACCGGAATCACCGGAAGATCGTGGTGATCGACGGACGGATCGGTTTTGTCGGCGGATTCAATGTGGGCCGGGAATATCTGGGCCGGGAGAAAAAGTTCGGCTACTGGAGGGATACCCATCTGTGCATCGAGGGGGCGGCTGTGACCTCGCTTGCGGTCAGGTTTGTCCTGGACTGGAATTACGCGGCAAAAGAGAACCTGTTCCTGGAAGATTCGCTCTTTGAGATCCCGAAGTACATAAGACACGGCCGGAATCCGGTGCAGATCATTTCCAGCGGCCCGGATTCACAGATCAAGACGATCCACGACAATTATCTGCGGCTCATCCACAGTGCGAAAGACCACGTGTATATCCAGACCCCGTATTTCATCCCGGATGATTCCATCCTGGATGCGCTGAAGATCGCCAGCCGTTCGGGGATCGATGTGCGGATCATGGTGCCCTGCAAGCCGGATCATCCGTTTGTCTACTGGGCGACCTACTCTTATATCGGGGATATGGTTTCGGCGGGAGCCAAATGCTATGTGTACAATAACGGCTTTCTGCACGCCAAGACGCTGAGCGTTGACGGACTGGTTGCGTGTGTGGGGACGGCCAATATGGATATCCGCAGCTTCGGGCTGAATTTTGAGGTTAACGCAGTGATCTACAGTGAACGTACCGTACAGAAACTGGAACGGGCGTTTGAAAATGATATGAACCAGTGCACGCATGTGACCAGAAAGGTATATGACGAGCGTGGCCTGGTCATCAAAGGGAAAGAACAGTTCTCAAGGCTTCTGTCGCCGCTTCTTTAGGCGGGCGGATGCCGGATCGGTCAATAAATTACAGTAAAAGGAGCAGAAAAATGAAAAACAGATCAGGATGTGCAGTAATTGCAGTAGTTGCGGCCGGATTGCTTGCCGGGTGCAGCGGTGAACTCTCAAATGAGTATGTGACAGTGACCCAGTATAAGGATCTCGAAGTGCCGCAGGCGACTTCAGCAGTGGAAGAAGTCACAGACGAACAGGTGGATCAGATGATCGAAGGCACGCTTTCAGCGTACGCTGTGCGTGAAGATGTAACAGACCGTGCAGCCCGGGAAGGCGATATCGTAAATATCGATTATACCGGGTATCTGGACGGCGAGGCATTTGACGGCGGTTCGGACCAGGGGGCTGAGCTTGAACTGGGGAGCGGATCGTTTATCGGAGCGACTGAGGACTATGCGGGATTTGAGGAGCAGATCGAAGGGCATAATCCGGGCGAGGAATTTGACATCCAGGTGCAGTTCCCGGATCCCTACACCGGAAATCCGGATATGTCGGGCGCTGTCGCAGACTTTCATATCGTACTGAACTCCATAGCGTCAGAAACCGTTCCGGAGCTGACGGATGAATGGGTCAAAGAGAACAGCGAGGGATCAGAGACCGTAGAGGAGTACCGTGAGGAAGTCCGCACGGATCTTGAGGAGGAACAGCAGGCTGCCGTGGATTCGGAACTTGCCTCTTCGGTGCAGAATGCACTGATCGAAAAGATCGAAGTCAAGGCCTATCCGGAAGACGCGGTCAATGAGCAGATCGCCCAGCTGACGGACATGTATACGACGATGGCTGAGATGTACGGCATGGAGCTTGGAGAATTCCTGGAATCCTATATGCAGATGACGGAGGAAGATTTTAATGCGCAGGTGAAGGAGGCGGCACAGCAGACGGCGGTGTTTGATGAGGCTGTCAAACTGATCGCTGCGAAACAGCATCTTGAACCGTCTGATGAGGAGTACAATGAAAAGGCCCTGGAATATGCACAGTCGGCCGGCATGGAAGATGTGGAGGCATATGAGGAGCAGGTGGGAGAAGAACTGCTCAGGACTGTGATCCTCAGGGAGGCAGTAATGGATTATCTCGTAGATGAATGCATCCAGGTGGAGCAGACAGCAGATCAATAGAAGGAGGAGCCGTTATGAAGATGGAAAATGACAGACTCATCGTTGAAGCCACGGAGATGGGGGCGGAGCTTACCCGGATCTATGACAAAGAGAAGCAGGCAGAGATCCTCTGGGAGGCAGACCCGGTATACTGGAAGAGGCATTCGCCGGTGCTTTTCCCGAATGTAGGGAAAACATACCGCAATGTAATGCTCATAAACGGGACGCATTATCCGACGTCCCAGCACGGATTCGCAAGGGACAGCAGATTCAAATGCATCTGTGAAAAGGATGATAAACTGTCATTTCTTCTGACTTCAGGCGAAGAATCCAAAGAGGTATATCCGTTTGATTTTGAACTGATCATCACGTATACGCTGGATGGCGGATCGGTCCGGGTCGGCTGGGAAGTGCATAATCCGGGAGAGGATGCGATGTATTTTACCATCGGCGGACACCCGGCGTTCCGTTTTTCGGGAATGGATGAGAAGAAGACGGATTATATCCTGAAATTCCCGGGGAAAGAGTCGCTGGACTATATCCTGATCGACCCCGCAGAAGCGGCTGCGGATCCGGACAGGGTGCACAGGCTGGAACTGGACGGCGGATGCTGCCCGGTGACGGAAGAGATGTTTGAAAATGACGCCCTGATCTTTGATCATGGCCAGATCGGTGAAGTGTGGCTCTGCCACAGGGACGGAACCCCGTATGTGGGGATGAAGTGCGAAGGCTTCCCGAACTTCGGCATATGGTCGGTCAAGGATGCTCCTTTTGTATGCCTGGAGCCGTGGATGGGACGGTGCGACAATGTCGGATTCGACCGTGAGATCGCGGAAAAGCCGCATATCAACAGCGTGAAGCCGGGGGAGAGTTTTAAGAAAGATTATACGATCGTGGTCGGATAGAGGATAATAAGATAAGCAAAAATGATAAGCAAAAACGGCAGGTGTGGGAACGACGCACCTGCCGTTTTGATATATCTGACCCTGTTATGCCATCAGGAAATTCAGGGATCCGGGCGGATTGTCCGTCCCTTTCTCGAGCAGTGCGATCAGAGCCGCGATGGTGTTCTCGATCTCTTCCCGGGAAGAGGGGACGATGGTGTTGTCCATCTTTACCGAAAGTACGATCAGTGCGATCTCCGCCAGCTCTTCCGGCCGGTCAAACCGGATCTCGCACGCGTCGATCCCCTGCCTTATGATCTCCGCCAGCACCGGTCTGAATTCACTGATGAGATGGTTCATGTATTTCTGGTGGAGCAGTGCTTTCTCCGGGGCGCCCACGCTGCTTTCCTGGCCCGACTTCATATAGTCGGCGGAGGAATTGCGGCATGCCTGGAAGATCATGGCCATGCGGGTGAAAGGCGGGATATCCGGCTGGGAGGCAAGGTTCTTGGCTGTCATAAGCGGCTGCTCATAGTTCCGCTCGACCAGCGCCTCAAGGATGGCGTCTTTGGAAGGGAAATAGTAATAGATGCTTCCTTTTGCGATCCCGGCTTCCTCTGCGATGTCACTGACAGAGATCGTCGGGAGCCCGCGGCTCTCCAGGAGCTTCTGCAGGGAATCAAGGATCAGGTTGTATTTGTCATTCCGTTCAGCCATGTCGGTCACCTTTCTTAATAAAAGAAGATTCATTCTGAAAATATCAATTCAGCACTCATTGTAGCACATTCCCGATAAAAGAGCCAGCAAGAAAAACGCACAAAAAAGATTATAAAAATGAATATGTTTTTGACAGAACTGCGTGTTGACCATTGGTCAGAAAGGTGATAATCTAACAGATGAAAAGGATGACCGGCGGTCAAAAATAGGCAAATGCGGTCGAAAAGGAGGAAATTATGACCTACGCAGATATGTTTTCAAGAGTAAAAGGAATGCTGATGGATGCAGATGTAAGCGATATCCATGAACATCTGGCGTATCAGTTCAATATCACCGGGGAGGCGGAAGGGATCTTCTACGCCGAAGTGAAGGACGGAAAGCTCTTCGTCGAGCCCTACGAGTACTTCGACCGGGACGCGATGTTTACCTGCAGCGCGGAGACGCTGTTCAAGATCGCGGACGGGAAGACAGATCCGATCCTGGCAGTGACGCTCGGGAAACTGAAAGTAGAAGGAAATATTGATAAAGCGCTGAAACTGAAGGACCTCATTAACAGCAGGAGAAAGTGATCACATCAAAAGGAGATGCAGGCAATGAGCAGGATACTGAAAATCGCGGCGGCTCTTCTCGGGTCGGCGGCAGCGGCGGAAGTCGCGGGGAGCGCCTACCTGTACAGAAGGACCATGATCCGCTATAACGCGAAGACGGAACGGACTATGAAGATGTCCGGCGTGGACTGGGAGAAATACATTCCCATGATGAAGGAACGCAGGGAGTGGATGATGGAGCAGCCCCACGAGGATGTGTGGATCACCTCCCACGACGGGCTGAAGCTTCACGGTACATATTTTAAAGGTGATGAGGGGAATAAAGCCGTAATCTGCTTCCACGGATATACGAGCGAAGGCCTCAATGATTACGGGAGTCTTTCCAATTACTATCTGAAGCACGGGTTCCGGATGCTGCTCGTCGACCTGCGGGCCCACGGCCGGAGCGAGGGCGAGCATATCGGCTTTGGAAATATGGACCGGCTGGACGGGAAGCGCTGGGTCGAGTGGATGATCGAAAAGATCGGCGGCGACGCGCAGATCGTCCTTCACGGCAATTCCATGGGAAGCGCCACGGTCTGCATGATGAGCGGGCTGGATCTGCCGCCCCAGGTAAAAGGGATCATTTCCGACTGTGCATTTACGTCCATGAAAGATGTGTTCACCCATGTGCTCCACAGTATGTACCATATTCCGGCATTCCCGATGCTGCAGCTTGCAGACTGGGCGAATAAGAGACAGGTCGGCTACGGTCTTGACGACTGTGATTCGTCCAGAGAAGTAAAGCGTGCTAAAGTGCCGTTCCTGTTCATCCATGGGAAGGAAGATGTATTTGTCCCCTGCTGGATGACAGAAAAAATATATGAAAACTGCGCTGCACCTAAGACGAAGTTTATCGTTGAAGGCGCGGGACACGGCGAAAGTTACTATAAGGACACCGAAGGCTATGAGAAAGCCATGGATTCATTTTTAGGAGGAGTTATAAAATGATGAGGACAAGAAAAGGACACAAGGTGTATCCGCTGACAGTGGCACAGAAATTTCATCTTTATTATGCGCCGCACTGTCCGAATATGGCGGTGCTCAATATCGGGACGAGCCTGACCATCGAGGTGGATCTTGACTGGGAACAGCTGGCGAAGTCCATCAATGAGGCTTATGCGAGGAGCGAAGGTATGCGTGTCCGCCTGGCAAAGGACAAAGAGGGCAACTGGTATCAGTATGTGGTGGATCCGGAAGAGCGTGAGATTGAGTTTGTTGATTTTTCAAACGGCACGCAGGAAGAGGCGGATGCCGAGATGCAGAGATGGACGGCGAAGCCGTTTAAGATGTTCGACTCTCCGCTGACAAAAGTGGTGATGATCCGGATGCCGGGAGGATTCAACGGCGTGTATTTCCTCGGCAACCACATGATCGTGGACGCGCAGTCCCTGATCTGCTTCCTGAAAGATATCATTGAACTTTACTGTAATGCGAAATATGAAGGCGTTCCGTACCCAAAAGATATGGCTTCCTACATTGAGCAGCTGGAACGGGATTTTGCCTATGAAGCAGGCAGCAGGGCGCAGCAGCGGGATGCACAGTTTTTTGAGGCTGAGATCGATAAAGGGGAGCCGGTTTACAACGATCTGCACGGAACGGCGAAACTGGAGTCCATGCGCGAAATGTTTAAGAACCCGGAACTGCGTTCTGCGTTCTGTGTGACGGATGATACGAAGTCAGCGCTCGATATTTTCCATCTGGAAGAAGAGCCGACAAAGCGTCTGATGGATTTCTGCGAGAAATATCATGTATCTCTTGCGTGCCTCCTGCTGATGGGTCTCCGGACTTATTATCAGAAGATGAACGGATCGGAGGATGTATCTCTTACGACTACGATCGCGCGCCGGGCGACGCTGAAAGAGAAGAAATCCGGCGGAACGCGGATCCATTCCTTCCCGTTCAGAACCATTTTTCCGGAGGGTATGAAGTTTATCGACGCTGTTTATGCGATCCGCGATAAACAGAACGAATATTTCCGGCATGCGAATTATGATCCGACGGCATATTTTGCATACCGCGCGCAGAAATATCCGCAGCCGAATCCGGGTCTGGGATATGAACCTATTTCTCTGACCTATCAGCCGATGACGCTGAAGGAAAAGGGACTCAACGACCTGGGTGATATCCGCTACAAGACGAAATGGTATCCCAACGGCATCTGTCCGCAGGGCATGTACCTGACGGTGATGCACCGGCCGGAAGACAATGGACTGGACTTTAATTTTGAGCATCAGATCAAGGCAGTGTCCAGAGAAGAACTGGAATATCTGTATTATTACCTGTGCAAGATCATGTTCAAAGGCGCGGAGAATCCGGACCTGACTATCGGAGAGATCATTAAACTGGTTTAATTAAAAGGAGAGAAAAACATGTTTGAGAAATTAGTAGATATCATCTGCAACTATGTGGAAGTAGAGCCGGAGAATATCCATCCGGAGTCCCGCTTTATGGAAGACCTGGGATTTACTTCCTTTGACTTCATGAGCATGCTCGGCGAGATTGAGGATGAATTTGATGTTGAGGTAGAGCAGACGGAGGCGGCAAATATCCGTACAGTCGGAGAGGCTGTGGATTATCTCGAAAAACTGGCTTCCGAGTCATAAGAAACCGTTTGTTAGTCTGAGAAAGGAAAGGGATTATCAATGCTTTGCAGTACAGTCCGTCAGATTCTGAGCAATACAGAGAAAAAGTACGGCCCGGAAGACGCGGTCCGCTATAAGATCAGTAAAAATGAGATCGGGGCGAAAACATATACACAGTTAAAAGAGGACAGCGAAAGCTTTTCCAATGTCCTGAAAAACCTGGGCGAGCAGGGGAGTCACATTTCCGTGATCGGCGCCACATCTTATCCGTGGCTGGTGACTTACTTCGGAACTGTGGACAGCGGCAGCGTGATCGTGCCGCTGGATGTGAATCTTCCGGCGGAGGATGTATGCGACCTGATCGACCGGTCTGATTCAACCATCCTGGTGTACGATGAAGTGAGAAAAGACGTGGCGGCGATCGCGAAAGAACGCTGCCCGAAGCTGAAAACCCTGATCTCCATGCAGCAGGCAGAGCATGACGACCATGCGTCTTCCTGGAGGAAGCTGCTGGAGGAGAACCGGGGCGGGTTCGACTATGAGCCGGAACCGGACCAGCTGTGCACGATCATGTTTACATCCGGGACCACGGGGAAGAGCAAGGGCGTTATGCTCACCCACAGAAATGTGGCGGAGAACGCGACCTGCCTGGATATGAAGATCCCGGAGCGGACGGTGATCCTGTCCGTGCTGCCGATCCATCACGCATACTGCCTGAGCATGGATATCCTGAAGGGCATTTCCCTCGGGTCCGTGATCTGCATCAATGATTCCCTGATGCGTGTGGCGAAGAACATCAAGCTCTTCAAACCGGAAATGATCCTGATGGTGCCGCTGATGATCGAGACCATGGCAAAGAAGCTTGAGGAAGCCTCGCTTCTGCCGGCGAAGATCGTCAAGAGCCAGGTGTTCGGGAAGCAGCTGCACACCATCTGCAGCGGCGGGGCATACCTGGATCCGGCATACATCGACCTGTTTAATAAATACGACATCACCATCCTGCAGGGCTACGGCATGACCGAGTGCGCGCCGGTCATCAGCACAACGGTCAGCTGGAACATCCGCAAGGATTCCGTGGGCCAGCTCATCCCGAACTGCGAGGCGAAGACTGTAGACGGCGAGCTCTGGGTGCGGGGCAGCAGTGTGATGCAGGGATATTATAAGATGCCGGAGGAGACCGCCGAGACGCTGGAAGACGGCTGGCTCAAGACCGGGGATCTG
This sequence comes from uncultured Mediterraneibacter sp., assembly GCA_944376685.1. Taxonomy (GTDB): domain Bacteria; phylum Bacillota; class Clostridia; order Lachnospirales; family Lachnospiraceae; genus Mediterraneibacter. Next base: position 16,514 of record CALWDN010000004.1, read on the forward strand.
GGCTATGCGGACGAGGACGGATTCGTCTATCTGACCGGCCGCAAGAAGAACCTGATCATCACCAAGAACGGTGAAAACGTTTCTCCGGAGGAACTGGAGAATGCGCTCAGTACGAACCGCCTGGTGGGCGAGGTGCTGGTGCGCGAGAAGAACGGCGTCATTGAGGCCGAGATCTATCCGGATCAGGACTATGTAAAGAAGAAACGGATCAAAGACGTGCGGGAAAAACTGCAGGAGGTTATCGATGAGTATAACCTGAAGGCGGCGCCGCAGAAAAAGATCTACAGCCTGATCGTAAGGGATACGGAGTTCGAGAAGACAACGACAAGAAAGATCAAGAGATTCTAAAGAAAATGCCCCTGCCGGGAAGCAAAACGCTGCCGGCAGGGGCATAAATCATTGTTGATCCGGCATCGCGAAGAGGAAACAGCAAGGTGCACTTGACGGCGGCAGGCGGTGCTTGGTAAGATATGAATTACAGTTTACATTTGTAGATGAATGACGCGGAGGGATGTAAATGCTGCTTACGATCGATGTGGGAAATACGAATATTACAATGGGCGTTTTCCGGGAGGAAATACTTCTGGGAATGTTCCGGATGACGACAAAGCGTCCGCGGACATCAGACGAATACGGGATGACGGTCTGCGGCATACTGGAGCACAGAGCCATCGATCCGAAGGAGATCCGGGACGTGATCATTGCTTCAGTGGTGCCGGATATCATGCATTCCCTGACAAGCGGCATTATCAAATATCTCCATACGGAGCCGCTGATCGTCACGCCGGAATCAGACACCGGCATCCGGGTGGTTACGGATAATCCGTCGCGCACCGGCCCGGACCGGATCGTCAATGCGGTGGCGGGATATGAGATCGCAAATGGACCTGCGGTCGTCATTGATTTCGGCACAGCGACCACTTACGACCTGATCGGTCCGGAGCGTACGCTGGAAGCCTGCATCATCGCGCCGGGCATTGAGACGGCGGGGCGGTCCCTCTGGGGCGGCGCGGCCATGCTGCCGGCGATCCAGATCCGGAAGCCGGACTCCATCCTGGCCCATGATACGGTGACGGGCATGCAGGGCGGCCTGGTGTACGGGGCGATCGGTCAGACGGAATATATTGTCAGAAAGATGAAAGAAGAGTCCGGATATCAGGATGCTTACGTCATCGCGACCGGCGGACTCGGGAAGATCATCGCAAAAGAGACAGAGTGTATCGATCTGTACGATCCGCAGCTGACGCTGAACGGGCTGAGGCTGATCTATAAGAGAATGAAGAAATAAAACATTTTTGCATAACAGAGAATTACAATAATGAAACGTTTAAAAATAGGAAATGTAGAACTTGAAAACCGATATATTTTAGGCCCCATGGCAGGCGTTACCGACCTGCCATTTCGTCTGCTCTGCAGGGAACAGGGAGCGGGACTTCTCTGCATGGAGATGATAAGCGCGAAAGCGATCTATTATAACAACCGGAATACGGAGAGCCTTCTTGAGATCCATCCGGATGAGCGGCCGGTATCCCTGCAGCTGTTCGGCTCGGATCCGCAGATCATGAGCGAGATGGCGAAACGGATCGAGGAGCGGCCCTTTGCAATCCTGGATGTGAACATGGGCTGTCCGGTGCCGAAAGTGGTGAAGAACGGCGAGGGCTCGGCGCTCATGAAAGAACCGAAGCTGGTCTATGAGATCGTCAGCGCCCTGGTGAAAGCGATCAAAAAGCCGGTGACCGTGAAGATCCGGAAAGGGTTTGACGATGAACATGTAAACGCGGTGGAGATCGCGAAGATCATCGAGGAGGCCGGCGCGTCGGCCGTGGCGGTCCACGGACGGACGAGAGAGCAGTATTACAGCGGGAAGGCGGACTGGGACATTATCCGGCAGGTGAAAGAGGTGATATCAATTCCTGTCATAGGAAACGGAGATGTGACGTCGCCGCAGAAAGCGGAAGAACTGGTGCGGCAGACCGGATGCGACGGCATTATGATCGCACGCGGCGCGGAAGGCAACCCGTGGATCTTCTCGGAGATGATCGCGTATGAAGAGACCGGCGTCGTGCCATCCCGTCCGGATAAGGATGCGGTGCGGGAAATGATGCTCCGGCACGCCAGGCTGCAGCTGCAGTACAAGGGTGAATACTGCGGCATCCGGGAGATGAGAAAGCACGTGGCATGGTACACGAAAGGACTGAAGGGAGCGGCCCGTCTGAGGGAAAAAGTGAACGAGGTGGAGAGCCTTGAAGAACTGGAAAATCTCTTGACATCATTATAGAGTTTGGTTATAATATTGAAATTGCGAAATAGACTTAAATGACAGCGCAGGGGACATGCATTTCCCGTGCGCGGGACATCATAATAGAAAGCAAATCCAGGGAAACAGAAAGGAAGCATTAATCATGGCAGAGGCAAAGAAAAGATTACTTACTTATGCCGGACTGAAGGCGCTTGAGGACGAACTTGAAGACCTGAAAGTGGTCAAGAGAAAGGAAGTCGCAGCCAAGATCAAAGAGGCAAGAGAGCAGGGAGACCTTTCCGAAAACGCAGAGTATGACGCTGCGAAAGACGAGCAGAGGGACATCGAAGCCCGTATCGAGGAGCTCGAGGGAATCCTGAAAAATGCCGAGGTCGTTGTTGAGGATGAAGTAGACTTTGATAAGATCAATGTGGGATGTACCGTTAAGGTATATGACGTCACCTATGATGAGGAGATGGAGTTCAAGATCGTAGGGTCCACAGAGGCCAACAGCCTTGAAGGAAAGATCTCCAATGAGTCTCCGGTAGGCCAGGCGCTTCTGGGAAAACAGGTGGGCGAGACTGTGACGGTGGAGACACAGGCAGGCGATATTGAGTATAAGGTGCTCGAGATCAGCCGTTCAAAGTAAACATTTATGACATGACACAGACCTCTTAATCTTTAAGAGGTCTGAATTCGCGTGTAAGGGGATATCAGAAAGGAGAAAAGAACAGTGGCACAGCAGAATAACGGACAGGAACAGGATCTGAACCAGTTGAGAAAGGTGCGCCGTGAGAAACTTGCGGAGCTGCAGCAGAACGGCAAAGACCCGTTCGTGATCACGAAATATGACCAGACACATCACAGCCAGGAGATCAAGGACAATTTTGATGAACTGGAAGGGAAAACCGTATCCATCGCGGGGCGTATGATGTCCAAGCGTGTGATGGGCAAGGCTTCTTTCTGCAACGTACAGGATCTGAAAGGAAATATCCAGTCCTACGTGGCCAGAGACAGCGTGGGCGAGGAGAATTATAAAGAGTTCAAGAAACTGGACGTGGGCGATGTGATCGGCATCGAGGGCGAAGTATTCCGGACAAAGACCGGCGAGATGTCCATCCATGTATCCCATGTGACACTGCTCTCCAAGAGCCTGCAGATCCTTCCGGAGAAGTTCCACGGACTGACCAACACGGATATCCGCTACCGTCAGAGATATGTGGATCTGATCATGAACCCGGAAGTGAAGGATACATTTGTAAAACGTTCAAAGATCCTGAGCTCCATCCGTAAATATCTGGACGGCGAAGGATTCATGGAAGTGGAGACGCCGATGCTGGTTGCCAATGCCGGCGGCGCTGCGGCAAGACCGTTTGAGACGCATTTCAATGCGCTGAACGAGGACCTGAAGCTTCGCATTTCACTGGAACTTTACCTGAAGAGACTGATCGTGAGCGGACTGGAGAGAGTCTATGAGATCGGCCGTGTGTTCAGAAACGAGGGCCTGGATACGAGACACAATCCGGAGTTCACCCTGATGGAGCTCTATCAGGCGTACACAGACTACAACGGCATGATGGACCTGACCGAGAACCTGTACCGCCATGTGGCGCAGGATGTGCTTGGCACAACGAAGATCGTGTACAACGGCATCGAGATGGATCTCGGGAAGCCGTTCGAGCGCATTACCATGGTTGACGCTGTGAAGAAATATTCCGGCGTGGACTGGAATGAAGTAGAGACGCTGGAGCAGGCGCGCGAGCTTGCAAAGGCGCACAATATTGAGTTTGAGGAGCGTCATAAGAAGGGCGACATCCTGAACCTGTTCTTCGAGGAGTTCGTGGAAGAGCACCTGGTACAGCCCACATTCGTGATGGACCACCCGATCGAGATTTCTCCGCTGACCAAGAAGAAACCGGAGAACCCGGACTATGTGGAGCGTTTCGAGTTCTTCATGAACGGATGGGAGATGGCCAACGCCTACTCCGAGCTTAATGACCCGATCGACCAGAGAGAGCGCTTCAAAGCGCAGGAAGAGCAGCTTGCCCAGGGCGACGAGGAAGCGAATACAACAGACGAGGACTTCCTGAACGCGCTGGAGATCGGTATGCCGCCCACAGGAGGCATCGGATTCGGAATCGACCGTATGTGCATGCTGCTCACAGACAGCGCGGCCATCCGTGACGTGCTGCTGTTCCCCACTATGAAGTCACAGGGCGCGGCAAAGAACGCGGCCAACAATGAAGCCCAGGGGGAGACTGCTGAAGCGCCGGCTGTGAAGCTGGACCTCTCCAAAGTGAAAGTGGAGCCGCTGTTTGAAGAGTTCGTAGATTTTGATACATTCAGCAAATCGGATTTCAGAGTGGTAAAGGTAAAAGACTGCGTTGCGGTCCCGAAGTCAAAGAAACTCCTTCAGTTTACGCTGGATGACGGAACGGGCACGGACCGCACGATCCTGAGCGGCATCCGCGAGTACTACGAGCCGGAAGAACTGGTCGGAAAGACCTGCGTGGCGATCACGAACCTTCCGCCGAGAAAGATGATGGGCATCGACTCCTGCGGTATGCTGATCAGCGCCGTATGCGAGTACGACGGCGAAGAGATGCTGAACCTGCTGATGGTGGATGACAAGATCCCGGCGGGGGCGAAGCTGTACTAAGATTGTGATGAATACGATATGAGAGAGAGGGGGCTTCGGCACTCTCTTTTTCTATTGAAAAACCAGGGGAAAAGTCGCCTGAGTTTTCAGCGGAACTTGATATTAAAAAAAAAGCGGGGCATACTATCATAAATGAAATAGACTAAAAAACAGCAGGAAGAACAGGCAGAGGAGACAAAAATGCACTTTAAAAAGCTAGAATTTAATGATATACCGAAGGTGGCGGATACGCTTTATCAATACGCGCCCAACACGGCGAATGACTACACGGTCACAGGGCTTTTCCTGTGGCGCGACCTTCTGAATGCATATGTGGCTTATGAGGAGGAAGGGATCTATATATACCAGGTCGTGGACGGCTGGCATCTGTTCTATCCGCCCCTGTGCGGGGATGTCGCCGCCGGGATACGGAAGATCACAGATTACTGCACGGCTCATGCCCTGCCTTACGGATTCTATCCTCTGACGGAGGAAAATATGGACTGGATCGTGAAGGCAGGCCTTCCCTTTACGGTTGAGGAGAGTGAGGATTACAATGATTATCTGTATCTGAAGCAGGATCTGATGCAGTTCCGGGGAAGGAGATACCATACGCAGAAGAACCATCTGAACAAATTCAACCAGACATATGAAGATTACACGTTCAGCAGGATCACGGATGCGAATATCGGGGAAGTCAGCGCGTTTTTTAAGGCGTACACAGAAAGCAAAATGCAGGGAGATATAAGCGCTGTAGAGCGCGAGGAACTGACAAAGATCCCGGAAATGCTGTCCGCCATGCAGCTGTACAGGCTCACAGGATACTGCCTCAGCATCGATGGAAAGGTGCAGGCGGCGGAGCTTGGGGAGATCGCGGGCAATGTCTATTACTCCCATGTGGAAAAGGCGAACAGAGAGTACAGGGGCATCTATACAAAACTGGTCCATCTGATCGTAAATGACCTGCCGGAGTCCGTCGGGCTTATCAACAGGGAAGAGGATCTGGGAGATATGGGGCTTCGCCAGTCAAAGAGGAGATACCGCCCGTGCGGTTATATAGAGAAGAAGATGGTGTTTGTTCAGTCGGAGGCGGCTGCGCCGGGAGGGAAACATGAATTATTTTGACGCTCATTTACACTGGTTTAAAGATTCGGCGTTCGGAGACCGGCTGGCCGGGGCGCTGGGAGGCCGGCCGGATATCAGATACTATGAAGATAAATACCGCGCCCGCGGACGGCTGGCAGGCGGCATCGTCATGGGGAACGGCCCTCTGGAAGATCAGGGCCGTGGGCTGCCTGAAGGCTTTTTCTACTGTCTGGGGCTTGATGAACCGGACTGCGTGGACCATATCGGGGCGTTCCTTCCTGAGATCGAAAGGCATCTTGAAAGTGACAGGTGTGTCGGCTTGAAGATCTATCCGGGCTACATGCCGCTCTTCCCGCACAGCCCGAAGATGTACGGGTTATATGAGCGCCTGCGCAGCTGCGGAAAAGTACTGGCTGTACATACCGGAATGATGGCGTCTCTGGGCGGGAAGCTCAAATACGCGCATCCCATCCACCTGGATGACGTTGCGGTGGACTTCCCGGAGCTGAAGATCGTCATGTGCCATTTCGGCAATCCGTTTCTCCCGGAAGCGGCGGCTGTGATGGAGCATAATAAGAATGTATATGCGGATCTGTCCGGACTGATCGAAGGGCCGTTTCGGACAGAAGAGTTCATGGAGCGGGAAAAGGCTTATACAGATCTTCTGAAGCTGTGGATAAGATATGTGGGAGACTGTAAAAGATTTATGTTCGGGACAGACTGGCCGGCGGTGGACTGCGTGGAATACGGCCGTTTCATAGCCGGGCTGTTCCGTGAGGATGAGGCGGAACATGTAATGTTCAGGAATGCGCTGGAAATTTATAATATAAAGGAGTATTTTGCGGATGAAAGGCCGGAAAGTAAGTAACAGGGGCGAGCTGGCCGGGCTGCTGGCGGATTTTGACCGATGCCATACAGAGAGGTTCGGCGCGGCGGCGGACCATGCAGTGGAAATATTTGAAGACGTCAGGACTTCGTATGACGGCAGATGGCTCTTTTTTGAGGAAGACGGCGCGCGCCTGCTGATCGGGCTGGCTGATTTTGGCAGGATGTACGCAGGCGCGTCCGGGTGGGCGCTCCCGGGACAGCTGCAGAACCTCCTCGCGGAACAGGACATCAATAAGATCAAAACGATCGGCAGCAATATATGCATCGTTCTGTTCTGTGCTGTCCAGGCGGAAAAGGAACCCGGGCGTTTCTTCCGCGGATGTCTGGATGAGATACGGGGCATGTACCGGGAGTACGATATCGTAATAACAGAGGGGATGTCCGGCCAGACGGCAGGGGGCCTTCTGGCAGCAGCGCCTTCCGGCCCGGACGGGGACGGCGGATTCCGGTATTATACACATGGCGGCGCTGCAGGGAATATTTATCATATCCCTGCACAGACAGATATGTCGTCGATCTGGCTGGGCGGAGAAGGACCGGTATATCTGGCGGTCCCGGAAAATGCAGATGTATCAGGGCTGTTTCCGGATGCGGACATAAACAGGATCCGGATAGAGATCAGCCACTACCGTGCCTCAGAAGACCGGCCGTACCTGTTTGTGCGCGAGGAATTCAGCCGGAGCGGGGCCGATATCCTTGAGATCACCTACGACCAGCTCCTGCTGTATCAGCGGCAGCTCAACCTCATCTGCCTGAAGGAGCATGTTGAAGAGTACGGAGGGCGTCAGTTCCTGATCTATACGGCTAAAGGCGGCATGGTGCAGGAAGAGGTTGTGAACCCGCGCCTGGCGGAAATGATAAAGAGCCGCCGGCGTGAGTGGGAGCTTGTCCCGGATGTGGCGCTGATGTATCCGGTAAGCATAGAAGATGTCCGCAGCCTGGCGGACAAGGCCGCAGAGTACGACCAGGATATGAATACATATATGCATGACCTTGATATCCGGCTGCAGTGCGAGACCGGCGTCCCGTACGGGCATGACGGCTCCGATATGATGGAACGCTTCAAGGAGCGGCTCCGGAGATATTATCTGGGCGTCGTGAAATGCAGGATCACGGAAGAGATGATCATGGATATCCTCGACAGGCAGGACGTATCCGTCGGGGAGGATATATACTGTCATCTGCTCGTGGCGGCGGACGCGGAGAGCGGCGTCGGCGTCCTGTATGTGGTGTCACTGTCCAGCCCGTTCCTGCTCAGCCATCTCATGGATAATGTGGTTCGGAACCAGCTGATGGTGATCGACGGCGAAGGCAAAAGGATCAATCTTTACGGATATATCCGGCAAAGCTGGGGCCTGTCTATATGCGGCACGCCGAAAAGCTATGTAACCGTGCCGAAAGAAAAGGCGGCTCTTGATGACCAGCAGCTTGCGGCGCTTCTGCTGTCAGAGACGATCTATGAGGAAGGCGAGGACTTCAGCAGGCTGGTTGACCGCGAGATCATCAGCAAAGCAGAGGCGCCGTTCGGATCCGGACAGTATGATATTGCCTACGTGGGGGTATCGCTGAACACATTTATCCAGTTTTATCCATCGTACCGGGGGACTGTGGAGTACAGGCTTTTCTGGAATTCGGTTACGGCATTCTATATCGAACTCATCCTGTTTGAGGAGGCGGCGATCAACCGCTTCAATAAGGCGCTGGTAAGCCTGATGTCCGAGGCAAACGAGGACCTTCCGGAAGATTTCCTGGAAAAGAACCGGAAGATAACGAATGAATTTCTGAGTACAGTTGAATTCTGGGATGTGCAGCTGAATTATCCCTCTTCCCAGAAATCCATCAGCATGATCCGGGATGCGTTTGCACAGAAAACGCTGCTGGCCAGGATGGCCAGGTACCAGGAACAGGTGAAAAATATTTTTGAGATCAACAAAGAACTGGTTGACCGAAGGGCAGAAAAAGAAGAGAAAAAGAGCAATGACAGGATGAATTTCATTCTGTTTATCCTGACGATCGTAAGCACGGTTTCCGCGGTTTATCAGACGGTGGATTATGTGATGGCATATATGACAGATGACCCGGTGAGGAATGTCTTTCCGCTGCTGACGAATATAGTCATTCTGGTGTTCGTAGGACTCCTTTACAGGATCAAATACAGGTAATGCGGCAGGCGCCGGAGGATATGAAAGGGAGCGGAAAAATGATTTCAGACAGCGAAAAAAGACTGGCAGCGTTTGAAAAAATGCTCCGGTCGGTAAAAGAGCAGTATGATTCTGCAGATGAGCGGATGAAGAAGCTGAAAACGGAGGGCAGAGAAAAGACAGCCACATACCGTCAGCTTATGGGTAATAAAATGCAGCTGCAGAATATCATATCGATTTATAAAGTATATGATCTGATAGATTAAATAATATTATTTGCAGCCAATACTATAATTAAAGTGCAAAAATTACACTATGGATTGACAAAAGTGCAATTTTTGCACTAAAATATATGTGGAGGTGCAAAAATGAGCGGATTAAAAGAACTGAGAATTGAAAAAAAAATGACTCAGAGGGAAGTGGCTGATCTGGTCGGTATTTCTTTACGTTCTTATAAGTCATATGAAAATGATGAGAACAAGCGGGATACGTTGAAATACAGATATATTATGGAGCAGTTGGAGAAGATCAATTATATTGATGAAGAACACGGCCTCTTAACTGTTAGTGATATAACCAGAAAATGTTCGGAAGTTTTTACCCGATATGACGTTAAATTCTGTTACTTATTCGGTTCTTATGCAAAAGGGAAAGAAACACCTTCCAGTGATGTGGACCTTCTTATTTCTGCAGATGTAAAAGGAATTAAATTTTACGGACTTGCAGAGGAATTGAGAGAGATTCTTCGCAAGAAAGTCGATCTGTTAGATATAAATCAACTTAAAGATAATTTGCCGTTAACTGAAGAAATACTTAAAGACGGGATAAAAATATATGGATAATTTTATAAATGACATTCCGGCTTTATTGGAACTGCTTGCAGAATAATGCCTCTGCAAACCTAAAATAGATTATAGCAGAATGAGATCAGGAACGGTACGGCCGCGGAGCAGATCACGCCGTTGAACACGGACAGCACGACCGTTTCTCCATCGGTATACCGGATCATCATGGGGAGGGTGGTGTCCTCGCTGGTCGCGCCTGCGGGGGCGATGCAGGTGGGATAATTCAGTTTCTCCGCGATCAGCGGGATGCTGAAGAAGGAAAAGATCTCCCGCAGCAGGTTGCTGAGAAAAGCGATGCTGCCTGCCTGTGCGCCGGCAAGATTTCCGATGGCGACGCCGCTCAGACTGTACCAGCCCAGGCCGGATGCGATCGCTGTACTTTCGTTCAGCGGCAGCCCGGTGAGCAGGCCGCTCACGATCCCGCCGGCAAGGGAGCCAGCGATGATCCCTGCGGGGATCACGAAGATCCGGATATGATATTCTTTTATTTTCTTTATGATCCCACGGTTCAGTCCGATGCTGATGCCCACCAGGAACATCAGGGCATAGAGGATCAGATCTTTATGTGACACGATCATTTCAACAGGCAGTGTATCATCAAGTCCTGCCATTCCGCAGGCAATCCCGCCGATAAGCGCGATCAGAGCAAGATAAACCATCAGTTTTCGTCCTTTCCCTTTCCCTTTTTATCATTCAGAAATATTTTTGTGAGCGGATATACCGCGATAACTGAGAAAACCGCAGGGATCAGGAAGAACAGGATGCTCTGGGATCCCAGTGTGGTGATCGTATCCAGAAAATCTTCCCGGCTGCCAAGAATGACGCCCATGGAGAAGATCAAAAGCAGCGTGCATATAAGCTGCAGCAGTTCGTTGATGCGTTTCCACTTAATGGGGAAAAATATTTTCGATACAAGTATGCCTGCGCACATGATAATAATGACGTCCATTGTACAAGTCTCCTTCTCGCGGTCCGTCCGGGCCGCATCCAAAAGGATAACATAAAAACAGAATTATGAAAAGAAAGATATGCCTCCGGCTGGAAAATGGATAAAGGGAAGGAGAAGCTGTATATGAAAAAGATAAAGATAAGGAAAGGGACGGCGGTGTTGCTTCTGCTGCTGTCTTTATGCGTTCCCGCTGTGGATGTGAGAGCGGATATGGGGAATGAGCTGACAGAGTACACGGTGGAGTACATCGCCCGGGACGGTGAGGCGGAAACTTTGCTGGCGCGGGAGATGTACCATGCGCCGGCAGGCAGGACGGTGAATGTGCCGCACCGTGTATCTGACGTATTTTAAAGAGAGCAGTGACGGAACCTACCGGAAATTCCGGAAGAACCGGGCATTCCGGATACGGGAGACCGCCTCCACGTTGCCGGACGGCTTATTATGGCAGCCGTCGCAGCCGGGGCGGGCTGGGTTGTACTGCTGTGCGTACGGAGAATTTATGCAAAACTGGTAAATACGAAAAGAAGATGAAAAAGTAATCACAGCATGTTCCTGTAGAACCATGCCTGGCGGTCATATTCGTCGGCAGCGGCCTGATTGCCGCATCTGCTGGCTTCATTTGACTTACTGTCATAATCGGAGGCCATGGTTTGGTAGAAGCGCCGGTCTGCCTCTTCCTTCTCCATCTGTCGTTGTATTTTCTTTATGTGATGCCACCGGATCAGACTGGTGATCAGAGCCGCGCCGAGCAGCGTGTTACGCTCTTTTTCCGCGGCTTTATCTTCCTCGGATCTTAAGGATTCGTAACAGTCCGCCTCGTAGTCGCTATATACAGACGAGCGAACCCACTGGAGCGTGAGCCGGACTACTGCGATTATATATATGATCTTTCCCGGCATTGAATAACTGAAGAAATTATAGAGCGCCGGAAGGAGTGAGAATGGGATCAGCACCACAGAATACAGGAGTAAGAATCTCCAGATAAATTTAACCGGATGAGTAATTCCGTTCAGTAACAGTGAAGCAGAAGGTTCTTTCATGATTTTATCTCCTTTGTTTTTGTTTTCGTGTGCTCATTATAATAATAGTAGAATAATGAATTCGTAAAATTTACGATTAATCTGAAACTGAGCGGTATCATAGAGACGTCGCAGAACAGAAGCGGCATAGTTCCTGTATATAAGATGTGCTTCGAAAGGAGACGGTTCTATGAGAAGATCAGTATGTATAAATTGGTTTGAGAAGTATTTGAAGGAGATCACAGCGGGGAAAGCGTCCGGGATCCATGAAAATCCGGCGGTGATATTTACCCGCTGTGCAAAGAACAGGGTCTACGAGCCCCTTGATGATGCGGAGTACCATAAACTCCTTGCTGAAGTAGATGAGATGTCGGATCTCTGGGAGCAGAGGCCTTCGGAAAACGCCGGGAAGCTTATGCTGAATTTCCTCTCATCTCTGAAGTTCAGTCCGGAGAAACTTCATTCGTTTGCGGAATATATGGCGGACTGTTATGCTGACGCTCACGGCGGTTACACGGAAGAGGAGGACATACCGGAGACGGATCCGGACGGGAATGTGCTTCCTGACATATACAGCTTTAACGGAATGGAGGAGCGGATCCGGCCTGACGGCGCGGCTGCGGCACAGAGCAGCCGGGAGCGGCGGAAAGAAGCGTACGGGATCAATCCGTATCTTGTCACAAGGCCGAAAGAGTTTGCGGATTATCTGTCCGGAAGAATATACGGGCAGAAAGAGGCGGTTAAGGCGGCGTCTCTTCTTCTCTTCAACCATATAAGGAAGAGAAAGAGGAATATCCTTTTTGCCGGACCTACCGGCTGCGGAAAGACCGAGATCTGGCGGGCGCTTCAGAAAATCTATCCGTGGATCCGGATTGTCGACAGTACGGCGATCACGATGCAGGGATGGAAGGGAAGCTTTAAGATCGAGGATATTTTTACCGGCATGAGTACCAATGAGATCGAGCAGTCGATCATTGTCTTCGACGAGTTTGACAAGTTCTGTGAGCCGGTATATTCCGCAGGCGGAAATATGTCGGAGAAGGCTCAGAACGAGCTGCTGAAACTGATCGAGGGCGGGCGGATGGTTTTCCCGTCTGTGGACGGCAGGAAAGCGCTTGATTTTGACAGCTCAGGAATCAGTTTTGTGTTCTGCGGAAGTTTTGAAAGCCTTGTAAAGGAAAGGCGGGATACGGAAGAAAAGGAGACCATCGGTTTCGGGCGGGACAGCCGGAGATCTGATATCGCCAGCCAGTACAGGAGACGGATCGCCCCTCAGGATCTGGTGAAATATGCAAATATCCGTCAGGAGATTGCCGGACGTATCAATCAGGTCGTGCAGCTTCATCCGATGACGGCGGATGATTACAGGGCGATCCTGCGGGAGGAGAGTCTTTCTCCGCTTCATGCCCTTGAGAAGCAGTATAAGGTTACGCTCCATCTGGACGAAAACATTGTGGAAAATCTGACCGCAGAGGCGGAGAAGACCGGGTTTGGGGTGCGGTATCTCAGCAGCCGGCTTCAGGAATATCTGGACGAGCAGATGTACGAAGACTGTGGCAGGAAAGAGTACTGGCTCGGGCGTCCGGTTCCCTTTGAGGGAGCAATGTGATATACTTTGTCTCAGGAAAGGAGAGCATGTATGGACAGGGATATCAGAGAACTTGCTTTGTTGAAGTTCAGGGAAGAGCTTTTTCTTAAGGAACTGGAGCAGTACAGACGGAATCTTACGGGAGAGTACGAGAGTATTCTCCCGTATGTGAGGGATGAAAAGGGCCGGTACAGCGAGGAGAAAACCTGCGCTGTCGTCGGGGAACTGTCTGAAAATATCCGGATCATCCGGGCGTATGAAGGAGAGATGACCCGGAAGAAGCTCAGGGAAGAAGGGAAATCCGGGGAAGACGTCATGGGATACGAGTATGACGGAGCGTACAGCGGGGCCCAGGAAGGTTTTGTCAGGGATTTCCTTTACTGCGCGCTTCGCATATCGGAGCTGGATGAACTCTCAGATCCCGGAGGCTTTGATATATCCGGGGCAACGCAGACGTTTCATGATCTTCTGTGGTATTCGGAGGATCATTATGAGAAACAGGAGCGGCTGTATGCAGGAGAGGCGATGTCGGAAGCGGTGAGGAATGATTACAGGGAATTAAAGGGCATATACCGGCCGGCTTCCTGGCTGGTTCACATGCTTACCGGGCAGGAACTGTCCGCGCTGTATCCGGAGGAACTTCAGAAAAAATACGCCTACTGCCTTCCGGATGCCATCAGGACAGGAGTAAGAGAGATGAACTGTGCGCCTTCCGAGTATTTTTGGAATGTCTGGCCGGAGGAGGCCTGCAGGACACAGAGGCGCAGGGAGCAGGAGGAGTCAGAGTGGATCCGGAAGCGGTTTGATGAACCGGATAAGTTTGTGAAAAGTTATCTTTCATTCCGCGAAAAGAGATATGATCCGGCTTACATTGGTGATGCCGCCGACACATATGAGCAGATTCTGGCGGGCGACAACTGGGATCTGATGAATATGGCATACGGTCTGGGAGAGTATGTGAAGTACGCGGTCCTGATGTTTACGGAGAAGCGGGGGCTGTCTCATTTTCAGAATGACAATATCTATTTTGCGGCATCGGCCGGGCTTCGCAGAGCAGAGAAGAATCTGAAAAAGCTGGCGAAGGAAGACAGGGGGGCGAAGCCGTGAATAATCAGTACAGCCGGTTTCATGAAGGTTTTTTCGAGGAACTGCGCAGAGGAGTCATATATGAGGAAGGCCGTTCCGTACTGTGCAGTTATTTCCGGGAAGAAAAGCGGAATCATGAAAAGGTAAGGGCAGCAAAACATGCATATGAAACAGCGGCGGTGTACGGTCCGCCGGCCGCTCCGGTGAAGGGAAAACCGAAAAAGACAGCCGGGCGGGATGAAACAAAGTCCGGGCGCCGGTCGGCCGACCGTCAGCCTGCCGTGGAGATTCTCTGTGCATATTACGGGTTTCTGGCAGATTATGAAAATGCACGCCGGCAGAATGACCGGGCGTTCTGCCGGAAAAAAGCAGCCGCGTTTCTGGATGAATTGCAGCGTCTGGCCGACATGGCGAAGGCGGGAAAGAAGCGGAAAAATGAGGTTTATGAAGAAATAGAAGCCATGCGGAAAGATTACCGGCACAGCGGGATCGAACGGCTGACGGAGCGGGCGATGGATCTTCATCTGTATGCGGAGGCTGTGCAGTTCCTGTATAATGCGGGGTATCCGATGCCGAAAGAGAACAGCCTGGCGGGGGATACGGGAGACACATGTGATATGCGTCTGGAAAAGCTTGCAGGCTCCAGGATAAAAACAATCCCGCTGGCGCTTATGGATCTGTATTTTTCCCGGAAGGAGATTTCTTTTGAAACGATCTCCGCCGCGAACCGGATGACGCCGCATCAGGTTGCGCGCAGTGAAGACATGGCCGGGGAAATTGAAGAAATGTACGATTTCGCATGTGAAAATGAGATGAAGAGTGCAGTGATCCCGCTTCTTATCGACAATGATACGGGAAGCGGGCTGTATATCATCGGGAAATCCTACCTGAAGAGCTGGGATTTCGATAAAGAGCGGAAACGGACTGTACTGAAGATCCTGAACGGCAGGCCCTGCTGTTATGCGATTGTTAAATTCCTGAATATAGAGACCGGAAAGACTGCGGCGGATGATCCCTATGTATGGAGTCCGTATTCTGTCGTGGATATGATCACAGAGAGCGGGGAGATCAATCCGGAAAATATTCTTTTCTCAGATCTCGACGAAGCGCTGGATATATATCAGGGACAGCTGAACGCGAAAGCGCAGGGAATATTATATGATAATTTCCGGGAGGCAAACTGGTTTGATGAAGAGGAGAACGCGGAACTGATCCCGGAGATGTACAGAAGATATTTTTATGTTCCGGAGCCGGAAGACGCGGATGCGGATATGGAGGATGTCCGGGCGGAATATGACAGGCTCTGCAGAGAAGAATTCTCTGTACAGAAACGCACTTAAATGCTAAACTGGTATGGCATTACAAAGAGAAATATACAGATGACAGGAGAAGTATATTATGCCGGTTTTTGATTTTAACAACACATCGCAGGAGTCCGGAACTCCTGAATGTACATATGAAATATTTTATTCGGGGAACCCGTCTCCGTCGGCGGAGCACCCGATCCTGGTGCTGGACAACCGCACGGGACAGCTGAAGCATCACTCCAACGGGGTTTTTACGAATCCGGTCCGGCGGACGGCTTTTGAATTCAAAGGGTCGGACGGTACGGTCAGCGCGGACATCCTGCGGATCGACGCCCGGTTCGTGAGCCTTTTAAAATGGCTGGGCGAAAACCATATCAATGTGAGGCTGTCCGGGAAAACGACGGACGAAGGATACGCTGTATATAAGATCAGGGAGATCGCATTTGGCGGCGGCGCAAAGCTGTCGGCGGAAGACGGCTTCCTGCAGTTTATGATTGAACGTCTGCTGGCCAGCGACGCGCCTGCGGAAGAACTTCCGGACGAGGAAGAGGAAGAGGAGACCGGCGACAGCATGAAGCTGACCAGCCTGCAGAGCATCACGGATTTCATGACCTGCGCGGGCCGGACGTTGCCGGATAATATCCGGCTGTGGGCCAGAAGAAATCTGGCCGTGGCCAGATCCAATGAGGTGTCGCCGGAGGAGAGGCGTCATGCCCAGCGGGCGCTTTCCATTATGATGAATATTCAGTGGAAGGGAAATTATTTTGAGGCCATCGATCCGGTCGAGGCCCGCAGAATCCTGGATGAAGAACTGTACGGTATGGAGCCGGTGAAGCAGCGGATCATTGAAACGATCATCCAGATCAACCGCACGCACACCCTGCCGGCTTACGGCCTGCTTCTGATCGGTCCGGCCGGAACGGGAAAGTCCCAGATCGCCTATGCGGTGGCCCGGATTCTGAAGCTGCCGTGGACGACGCTTGACATGAGC
Source organism: uncultured Mediterraneibacter sp. (assembly GCA_944376685.1). Taxonomy (GTDB): domain Bacteria; phylum Bacillota; class Clostridia; order Lachnospirales; family Lachnospiraceae; genus Mediterraneibacter. The sequence continues at coordinate 33,291 of CALWDN010000004.1, forward strand.
TCCATCAACGATCCGGAGCAGCTGACCGGAAGTTCCCGGATTTATGCCAATGCGAAGCCGGGCATTATCATGGACGCTTTTTCCGTGGCCGGAGAGTCCAGCCTGGTTTTCATTATCAATGAGCTGGACAAGGCATCCGCGGGAAAAGGAAACGGCAATCCGGCGGATGTGCTGCTGACGCTTCTGGACAATCTTGGATTTACCGATAACTATATCGAGTGTATGATTCCCACGTCCGGTGTTTATCCGATCGCCACGGCCAATGACCGGGATCAGATCAGTGCGCCGCTTATGTCCCGGTTTGCGGTAATCGAGATACCGGATTATACGGAGGAAGAGAAGAAGGTGATCTTCTCCGAATATGCGCTCCCGAAGGTGCTGAAGCGGATCGGCATGAGGCAGGAGGAGTGCGCCCTTACGCCGGACGGACTGGACGCGGTGATCGAGATGCACCGGGATACAAGCGGGATCCGCGATCTGGAACAGGCGGCGGAGCACATTGCGGCGAACGCGCTGTACCGGATCGAAGCCGAGAATATGACGTCCGTCACCTTTGATGCGGCGATGGTCAGAAAATTACTTTCGTAAGTAAAAAGAATATGTTCGTAAATTATACGAGAATAAAGAACGGGTATGTTATCCTTTATACAGATAAACAAACAACAGCAGCCTGAAAGGAGAAATAATTATGTTAATGATGATTGCGCTGGCAGCTTATCTGTATTCAGGAGTACAGTTCTTTAAAATGTGCGGGTCCCTGCTCATGGACAGTGTTGAACTCCGCACATACGACGGTTACAGGGACAGTATTCAGCGAAAGGTCCGTAACAGGAAAATCTACAGACACCTGGGTAAGATGATCCTCGGTGCGTTATTTGCAACCGGAGTGGTTATACTCAGCTGGTAGCCTGTCTGAGGCTGATGCCGCACGCGGCCCTGAACTATAAGACCTGTTTCAGCAGTTCGGCGGTCTCTTTTACGGGGATGATGGTGAGTTTTTCTTTTACTTCATCTGCCACATCCTCCAGATCCTCCACATTATCCTTCGGGATGAATACCCGTTTGATGCCGGCCCTCTGTGCGGCCATCAGTTTCTCCGGCAGTCCGCCGATGGGCATGACGCCGCCACGCAGGGAGACTTCGCCGGTCATGGCGATGTCTGTGTCCACTGCCCGGCCGGTGACCAGGGAGGCCAGCGCAGTGGTGAGGGTGACGCCGGCGGACGGACCGTCTTTCGGTACAGCTCCTGCCGGCACATGGATGTGCAGGTCATGGTCTTCCAGCACTTTGCATTCTTTCGGATACATGGAGCGCACGAGGGTGAGGGCGATCTGCACGGATTCTTTCATGACGTCGCCCAGCTGTCCGGTGATCTGCACTTTGCCTTTGCCTTCGGTCAGTTTTGTCTCGATGAAGAGGATGGCGCCGCCGGCGCTGGTCCAGGCAAGACCGGTCACGACGCCGGGGATCTTCCGGCTAAGCCGCCGTTCGGCGTGGATCTGGCTTCGGCCGAGATAATCGGTAAGATTGTTCCTTGTTATAGAGAGCGCCCGCACCGGTACCGCGCCGTTATCTGTCTCAGATGGATTTTCCGCTGCCTTTACAAGTTCCACAGCTGCGGACCGGCAGATGGTCTCGATACATTTCTTCAGATCGCGGACGCCGGACTCCATCGTGTATTCGTCGATAATCTGCCGCAGGGCGCCGTCGGTGATCTTCAGCATGTTTTTGCGGATGCCTGTGGCTTCCTGTGCCTTCGGGATCAGGTGTTTCTTTGCAATGTGATATTTTTCCACCGCCGTGTAGCCGGGGAACGAAATGACTTCCATACGGTTCAGCAGCGGCTCAGGGATCGTATCGGTGGTGTTGGCCGTGCAGACGAAGAGGACGTTGGACAGATCGTAGGGCACGTTCATGTAATGGTCCGTAAATGTGCTGTTCTGTTCCGGGTCCAGTACTTCCAGCAGGGCGCTGGCCGGATCCCCGCCGTAATCTTTGGCCAGCTTGTCCACTTCATCCAGTACCATGACCGGATTGGACGCGCCGCTCCGCTTCATGGCTTCCATGATCCGTCCCGGCATGGCGCCGATGTAGGTCCTGCGGTGTCCGCGGATCTCGGCCTCGTCCCGGATGCCGCCCAGACTGATGCGGGCGTATTTGCGCCCCAGCGCCCGCGCGATGCTCTGACCGATGCTGGTCTTGCCGGTGCCGGGGGCGCCTACGAAGAGCAGGATGGAACCGTACTGCTTCCGGTTCAGCGCCATGACAGCCAACTGCTGGATGATGCGCTCCTTTACCTTCTTCAGCCCGTAATGATCTTCGTCCAGGATCTCCTGGGCCCGTTTCAGATCGATGGGCGTGTAGGCGGGCGCCTTCCATGAAAGGCTGGTGACAAAGTCAAGGTAGTCATAGAGCAGCCCGTACTCGTGGCTCTCCTTGCCCTCCTGGCGCATGCGGTTTAGGACTTTTTCCGCTTCTTTGCGGGCTTCGCTGTTCATGCCGGACTCGGCGATCTTCTTCTCGAACTTCCGCACATCGGAAATGTTTTCCGGGTGCATGTCGTCCAGTTCTTTCTGGAGATAATTGATCTGCTTCTTCAGCGCGGCTTCCCGGTAAAGCTGTTCCTGGTCGTCCTTCTGGGCTTCCTGGGCCTCGGAGGAGACTTTGGCGATCTCCATGAATTCCCGGATGGCCCGGCTGATCAGGTCATATCGCTCCCGGACAGAGTCGGCCGCCAGGATCCGGTATTTCTCCTCCACGGTCAGGTTCAGATATTCAGACAGGGATGAAGCCATGTCGTTGACATTCTTTCGCTGGAGAATGTACCCCCGCGCCCACAGGCCCCACTGGTAGCCCTGGACGAAACGGAGCAGGTCGGCGCGCAGAGCGGCGAATACATTCTGCTGTTCTTCTTCCGGCATATCCTCCACGCACGGGCGCACAACAAAGGACGCCCGGACGTCGCCGTCCTCAATGACCGGGTCGAGGATCTCCACCCGGTCCAAAGTGCGGATCTGGATCACATCTTCATCGCTGATATTTTCAACCCTTGCGGAAACGCCGATGGGATAGAAGTCGTCGGCTTTGAACCCGTCGCTGTCTGTTTCGTTTTTCAGCATGACAAACAGAAGCTCCGTGTCGGTTTTAAGTTCGCTGCCCCTGTCCTCGAAGAAATCCTTCTTAAAGAAATAGGTGACATTGGGCAGAAGGAGTATATTGTAAATCGGCTGGATAAACATATGCATCATCCTTTCCATATAATATGCGTCATTGGCTGGTGTAAAATTATTAGCACTCAGATAAGAAGAGTGCTAATTCATATATAGAAAGTTAGCATAAAAAGAGGGAGATGTCAATAAGTCAGAAAAAACTGGCAGAAAAAAGAAAATTTAAAAAATTAGCACTCACCTCTTGGCTCGTTTGGGGTGGTTTTGTCCTGTGGCGTCAGAGCCCGTAAAGCCTTATTTTACAAGGTTTTTGCGGGTTCTTACTTTTTGTCTGGAGGTGTCAAAAATCGTCATTTTTTGCGAAAATGGTGTAGTAAATGGTGTAGTGAAATTGCCTTGGGCGGTGTGAAATGGGAGAAATAGGAGGTGGCGTTAAAAATAAGATTTTGGTAACACTAAAATAAATATATGGAGGTAAATGTAGTAATTGAAAAAGTTGAAATTTATAGAACAAATTGAGCATTTACTTTTCAAGGCAGAGATGAAACAAGTTGCAATAAATATTTCTGGGGAAAGTAAATATGCTTTTGAAGACAAGCTTTATGAAGAAATAAAACACATAATATTGATGTATGAAATCTCTGTGAATGAAGTAAAATTTTATAAACATTATTTTAAATAATTCAGAAAACACTCATCCTGATTCCATTTCATGGGCTTATCGAGGAGAGTATAATGATTATAGAAAGAACAGAATCATTTAGAAATAATGAAAAACAATTAACAATGTTTAGAACAGCAATTTTTCATACTCAGAACAAATTTGCACGCTACTAAATAACACAAATATATTTGTATTAGGAATAGAAGATATTCTAGCGGAAAAAATGTATTAACATTACCTATTAATTTACTGCGCTTGTTATTAGAATTACAAAATTGAGTTTTTATATAAATATGTTTAAGGCTTTATTCTGCTTCACTGGGCTTGACATGATAATTACTGAAGAATATACTAATCATCAGTAGATACTATATTGTTGTAGTATTGTTTCTATAAAAATTAAATACAAATACTAGAAAATGGAGTGACATTTTTGGCTAAATTAGTTTGGACCGGCCCAAGAGAGAGTGATAAGGAATACACAGGAGAACTTTTTTCTGGGGCTGTTACTTTATATGGAGGCCGAAAACGAGAAAATAAAGCGTTTTGCCTTACTAAAGATTATCGAATCAATCACAATCATATAACAGATGAACAGACAGATTTTATGGTGGAAAATGAATTGAAACTTATAGATAAAGATTCTTCTGTAGAATTTATGTCATATAATCCCAATTTGATTTACGGATGTAGGGAAGAAGTGGTTAGACATACCGTATGTTTAAATAAAGAAAAAGTAATGAAATTCCTTGATTCTAAGCTCTCGTTTCGTAAATTTTCAGAAAAATATGTTCATACTTTGCACTCAGAACAACTTTTAGGTGAAGAATGTAGAGTGAATAAATTAAGTAAGAGATTCTCGGGATATGATAAATGGATTATTCAGTCTGATATTGCGTCAGGCGGATATCAGACGTTTCTTCTGGGAATAGACAATGAGAAGGATGTTCTTAAAAAGATTGATGATTCAGAACTATATCTAGTATCACCTTATTATGAGAAAAATATTCCAATCAATATACATGCAATAATTTATGAACAGGAAATATTAATTACACAAGGCTCCATTCAGGTTATGGGAGTTGATCATGATCGGATGCTGTACCGGGGAGCAGATTATATTTCTTACAGAGATATTGATCCTGATATACTCAAACAATTTACAGAAGAAACTGAGTTACTCTGCAGGGAAATACAGAAGTTGGGATACCGGGGAATCCTTGGAATTGACGCCATTATTGTGGATGGAACAGCATGGATTCTAGAGGCGAATAATCGGTTTCAGGCTTCTACTATACTGATTAATAAAGTACTACAGGAAAAAGGGTTGCCCAGTCTTCACGAACTTAATTACGAAGCGTTCCATCGCCCAAAATCTGAATTGATTGATAAACATATATTAGCCTCCCTCAAAATTGACTATAGTATATATGCATTTATACAAGATGGACAGGAGTATCATGTTTCGCATATATTTTCTTCATGCTGTAAGCAAAAAAAGGAAAATTTAGTGGCGGATTATATTGATGATGGATACATTTCGTGGCAGGAAGCAGAAGATGATGCTTATCTTTTCCGTCTTGTGTTTAGTACTAATATAGTTAGTGTAGTTGATGATAAATATGTGCGTATTCATCCCAATATTCAGGGCCCTAATAAGCAGTGGTATCAAGATATCATTACAAAGGCGGATTTTCGTAAAATTAAGATTTCACTTTTAAATCAAGGAGTAGTATTGGATGATGATGTAAAAGATTATCTATTATGTCGGGGAGGTATGCGGGAAGGAGTATATTTTTCTGTTGATCTTATCTTGGAGGAAAAATATATCGTTAATTCCCCATTAGCAGTAAAGTTTGCTGCGCTTTCGCCTTACAAGGTTATATTTCTGAATCAACATTTATATCTTACGTATTATGGAAAAAGAATATGTCAGGTAAAAATTGAGTTCGCAGATCAGATAGCAAAAAAGGTTACTAGTAAGGGTATATCTGTCAGTAGGATGTGTCTTCTTGCAACTGACCGGCTTAGACTACAGAATTCGGATTTTTGCACGTTTAAAGAACAGGGGATTCCATGTCGTTTTTGTGAAGCACAGTATAAAGATATTTCATTCGATGTAGAAGATATTATTGAAGCAGCAGATATGTACTTTGATAGGGCTGAATCTAGTTTCCGTCATGTCTTGGTCGGCGGATTATCGAATCATATAGGAAAAGAAAAAGACACAATCTGCCGGATTGTAAGGCATATAAGAGAACGCTCGGATATGCCGGTCTATCTTATGTGTTTGCCTAGTCTTGATTTATTGGACATTGATGCATATGTGGAGGCTGGTGTTACCGAAATTGGTTTTAATATAGAAATATTTGACAGAATAGCAGCAAAGCGGTATATGCCAGGAAAAGGAGCAATCCCCTTAGAGAGATACCAGACAGCCCTTGAAAGAGCAGTAGAATTATTAGGTGCAAAAGGTGCTGTCAGATCGGCATTTGTGATGGGGTTGGAAAGTATGGAGTCATTGTTGGCAGGTGTAGAGTTTGTATGTAGACTTGGCGTAGCACCTATTCTTTCTGTGTTCCGTCCGATTCCGTTTACTGAGATGGAAAATGTAAATCCGCCTGAAAATGAGTGGATATTAGAGGCCTACGAGAAGATTGAGATAATCTGCAGACAGTATGGTTTGAAGCCGGGACCGGATTGTCCGGCATGCCAGAATAACACAGTAGCGTTTGATGTCTTATAGAGTTGGAGTGTTTTATGGATTCTTTGCTTACCAACTATAATCAGAAAAAAAGAAATGGAAATAAAATTATTTCTTCAGATTATATTATTAGAAAACGTGGGAATCTTCTGCACGTATGTTTAAATAGCCCAGGATGTCGTTATAGAAATTCAGGGAGCTGTACAATGTGCGATTATGGAGAGGGAAGCCTTCTTACAGAAAAGAAAGTAGAGGTATTATTGCCTAAAATAAAAGATGCAGCAGCAGGAATGAACAGCATTCTTATTGGGTCTCTTGGTAGTGTATTAGATGCAACGGAGTTACCGAGGGAGTGCCTGAGAAAAATTTGTCGATTTTTGAACGAGTTATCGATAGAAACAATAATTTTCGAAACGCATTATACTCTGGTCAATGATGAAATTTGTCAATGGTTGAAAAAACAGATGCCGTCAAAGGATATTGTTATTGAAGTAGGGCTTGAATCGGTAGATGAATTTGTACAGGAAAAGTGTTTGAATAAAAAAATAGACCTTAAAATATTAGGGGCAAAGATTGAAATGCTGCATAAGTATGGTATGAGCATTACTGCAAATGCTTTTTTAGGAGCCCCATTCTTATCTGTTACCGAGCAAATTGAAGATACAGTAAACACAATTCAATGGGCGGTGGAACATGGTGTTGATTCAGTAGTGTTGTTTCCTGCTAATATAAGGAGAGATACACTTTTGGATGTGTTGTATAGAAATGGAAAATATTCTCGTATACAACATTGGTCTGTATTTGAAGTGCTGTGGAGAGTACCGTGGCACTATTTGAATAGAATTTATCTGGCATGGTATGGTGATTGGCTTGATGTTGGCGCAGATGGAGTAAAGGATAATTTGCCACCGTATTGCTGTGATATGTGTTCAGACAAATGGATGGAATTTTATTGCAGATTTCTTGAAGAACCAGATAATAGAGCAAGAAGACGCCTTTTAGTAGAGTATGGAAATGTATTGGAATCAAAATGTGTTTGTCGTGATTTGTTTGAACAAAATTTGAAAGTATCTACTCAAAAAGAACGAATACAAAGGGTGAAAAAGATAAGAGAATGGCTAGCCATCCAATATGAAGTGACTACAGATAAATGAGTGAGGGAATGCATAATGAGGGAGCGTTTGAAAAGAATCGGAAGAAAATTTGGAACACTTTTAAAAAATAATTTTTTCAGCGTTATTGTTGCTGCAGTTATTTTTGTACTGGCGATAAGATTGTGGCGGTTGAATCAGATAAAATATAATGATATTATCGAAACAATTAAAATATCTGTAACAGTGCTTATATCTATGCTCGGATTTTCTGTATCCATTTATGTGTTCCTTAATAATACATTGCAAAACAGAAGAAATAGCAATGAATTGGAAAAAGAAGTCATCGATCTATTTCAGACCCAGAAAAGAAAACGCCTACTTATCAGTATTTTCTTCTCAGCACTTGCAGTAACTGCCGAGTGCATAGTTGCAGCTTTCGCTGTGCCTGTCAAAAATCTTCTTTCTAAAACGCCATCTGATTTAGATGAGTTTTTCTATTTTTTTGTTATTATTTTTTTTGCTGTAATTACATTGATTAATATTTATAAACTGATTTATTTTACATATGGTGTAATTAATTATGAGGAAGGTTTGAGAAAACTTGCTAAAACAAAAATTGACACTTATACAAAAGTACGTTGTAATCAAGAAATGAGCAAGGGGGAATTCCTTAATCTTGTTAATAACATAGAAGTATTGGTGGAAAGGCTGGTAAGAAATCATTTACATGCAAAAATTAGTTCGGCATATGATAGTAATTTGAAGAGAGCCATCTGTGATGGCATCACGGAACCAGGAGATATTCATACCAGAGAAAAACTTGCAGAAGATTATAAGGAAATTATCAATTATAGGAATCTTCTTTTGCAGGATACATCTACAGTAGACAGCGATGCTGTAACTATGGGTGATCAAATAAAAAGCGTTATGAATCGTCTTTTTCAGCATTATCTAAAGAATGAACTCCTTACAGGGGTGAACATTAGTAATTTGGAAATTAATAGTGCTGATTTGGAAAAAGCATCTTTCAGTAATTCCTCATTGCAGAGAATTCGATTTAGGGGAAAAGCTAATCTTGCAAATGCAGATTTCAGAGATTCTACGATAAACGATGTATCTTTCGAGGAAGCTGACTGTGATAGTATAAATTTTTCGGGCTGTAAACTGATTAATATTCAATTTAGTACAAAAATGAATCTTCAGAGAGCAATATTCACAAATGCGGATCTCAGCGGTATGGGGAATATAGGTCCGTTAGATAAAGAAGGAGACCCAATAAAATTCCTTCATGCAAATTTTTCACGTGCTAATCTGACATATCAGGATATTTATAATACAAGTTTTGATTTTGCTGATTTTTCGAATGCCCGCCTTATAGATAGTAAAATAGGTACTTCAGCTCAAAAAAAGAAAAATACAACTTTTACTTTTGCAGATATGCAGAAAGCAGATTTGCTCAGATGCATTATTGAGCGGTGTGATTTTCAGAATGCAAATTTAAACAGTGCATCTTTTACATATGCGAAAATTAAGGATGTCAATTTCACAGAATGTAGATTAAATAATGCAAATTTTTCTGAAAGTGATATAGATGACTGCAAGTTTGAAAAATCATATTGTACTAATTTTTCGATGAAAGGGGCGCTTTTGAAGAATTCTGTGTTTACATATGCAATTATGACATCGGCGGATATGTCCGGAGCTCAATTTACTAATGTCTGTTTCAACGATGCGGTTTGCAGGGATTCTTTATGGGTAAGAACACAAATTATGAATTCGATGTTTGAAAGATGTGTGTTGGCAAATGCAAGAATTGTGGGAAATGCGGCTCAGAGAGTTCGTATTAGCGGCTGCGATTTTCTTTATACGGATTTTAGTAATTCGGCAATTGCGAATATTGAATTTGATAACTGTAATTTTGAAGGAGCAGATTTTACAAATGCCCGTTTGATTAATGTTGAATTTATTAACTGTAAGAATTTGGAGTCTGCTGTTCCTGAAAAAATTTGGATGGTAAAAGTATCTTTTATAGGAGAGGAGAAGACGGCGTTTTGCTTAGATAAGTGTAATGCCCGTTATACTGAGAAAATAATATGGTAGTTGAGTACTCAAAGCGGTGACAGTTATGAAGACGATAGATGCTATATATAAAAGAAAAAGTACACGGGCATTTCGGGGGAAAAATATTTCCAGAACGATTTTAAGTGATATTCTTCAGGCGGGACTTCAGGCACCATCTCCAAAAAACGATCAGCCGTGGTATTTCTTAGTTATGGAGCAGCAGGAAAAGCGATATGAAGTAGCGCGTATTTTGGAAACTAGACTGAAGGAAATAAAGGAGAAGAGTGATTTACAAGGAATAGAAAGACCAGACATTTTGGGTGCGTTTGAAAGTGTGAGAATTCTTCGTGAGGCTCCGGTACTTATTTTTGTTTATGTGGATGATAAAAAATGTATTGGTCATGATGATAGTGTAAGGTGGAAATTAAGTGCTAGAGACTCAGAATGTACCCATATTATGGCCATAGGGGCTGCTATACAGAATATACTGCTTGCTGCAACAGAAAAAGGTGTAGATAGTCTATGGCTGGGGGATATTTTTTATGCCTACAATAGTCTTTATGAATATTTGGGAATAGAAGGGTGCATGATGGCGGTGATTGCGTTGGGGTATAGCTCGGAAAAGATAGAAAAGGTTGCAAGAAAGAATTTGAACGAAATGGTACGCTGGCTATAATAAAGTTAAAATTCTTTGGCTCGTTTGGGGTGGTTTTGTCCTGCGTTGTCAGAGCTCGTAAAGCCTTATTTTGGTGTGCTACCCGTCAAGTATACAATTAAAAAAACAGAATTTATTTTCTGCCCGGTGCTATGCCGGGCAGTTTTTATGCTGCTTCTAACAATTGTTTTTTATAGTACTCCTGCGGAGTTAAAATACAAAGGTTTTGTATCTTAATGGCAGATACCTGCGGACTGAACCTAGATGAGATCATCCAGGAAAAGGTGAAGAAGAATGCTGAAAAATATCCGGTAGAAAAAGCATACGGACATAAGGAAAAATATACCGAGCTGGGGAAGGGGAATATTTATGCAAATGTCAAGCACTTTTTTACTTTGTTAGGTAAGATATTTTTTACATCGTATGGTAAGGAGTTTTTTACATACCATGGTAAGCAGATCTTTACATCGTAAGGTAAGCACCTTTTTACACGGTATGGTAAACAGACTTTGTCATCTGCTCAACTCTGTGGATAAAGATCCGGGTGCTTCAGTCGGTAGGATTCTCCTCGAAAGGAATAACACTTTGCATGGTGGAGGATCCGATCCAGCATCGCAGTTGTAAGCACAGGGTCGCCCATCATCTCCGCCCAGTCAACGATCTCCTTGTTGGTGGTAAAGATGATGGAGCTGGTTTCATAGGTATCGCTGATAAAAGTAAAAAAACGGTTTGCCTGGCCCCGGCTGATCGGCGTATAGCCAATCTCATCGATAATAACAAGCTGGGCTTTCCTGATGTTTTTCAGGCGGAATCCGGAGGCACGTTCAGTCTCTGCGGTATCGAGGATCCGGATCAGGTTTGTCATCTTTTCGAAACATACGGTATACCCGTTGTTGACAGCCTGCAGGCCCAGACCACAGGCTACCATGGTCTTACCGAGGCCCGGAGGCCCCGCAAAGACAAGATTTCCACAGTTATCCAGCCAGGATAATTCTTTCAGCACAGTGAGCTGTGCCTGGGTAATCCCGGACTCCAGTTCTTCCGGATCGAATTCTTCCAGAGGACGGATATTTGGCGGAAAATGCGCCGCGGAATAGTTCCGTTTCCGACGCCGTTCATTCCGACCTTTTACTTCCGTTTCCAGGACTGCCAGGAGAAACTCCCGGCAGGAGGGATCCTGAAGGTCTGCTGTTTCCAGAAGATCCGGAAGCATCCGGGCCGCATGTTTCAGAGTAAAGGTCTCCAGTAGCGCAGTAAGCCGCTGTACCGGGATATGGCCAGTATCCATACTTTTTAAGATCTCACGGTTCACTGTGCAGCCGCCTCCTTCCGTTCCGTGCGTTCCCGGAATGCTTTCGCATAGACGGAAAGGTCAGTATAGACGACACTTCCGGATGGTATCTGGACACGGCAGTCATCCGATGCCAGTTCCCGTCCTGCTTTTGCAAGACTGTAGACAACCTTGAACTGTGAAAACTGGTAGCGGTATTTCTGACAGCATTCCTTCATTACCTGCGCGACAAGAGATTTATCCGGATTCTCTGCATCCAGGAACTGCTCGATCGCGCGCAGCTGTTTGGAAATATGCCGTGGATTCTCCTTTTTTATACCGTTGATAAAGTGCTGAAAGTCATAACAGTTCCATTTGCCACGAAGGCGCTCCATGATTTCGATCCAGTCACCGGAGTCCTGTTTCCGATGTTCTGGAAGCTGGTTGATGCTGCCTTTACGCTCGCTGAGGTTATGGGAACAGATATAGTTCAGCTGTTCATCATAGATATGGATCTTTCTGCTGACAACCTTATACCGCATGGTCTTGAAAGCATAGCTGCGGGGCACAGAATACTTGCAGGATTTATATAAAACATACGGCAGGGCTGCAATCTCATAAGTACGGAACGTATTCGGCGATGTTTCATACACCGATGGAAGCAGCGGCTGCATTGCCGCTTTCTCAATCCCGTTATAGATGTCTGCCGGGATCTGCAGAGTAGTGCGGTGGATCCGTCGGTTTTTCCTTTCCAGCCATCCGGGAAGGGAACGCCATACATCATCGATACAGGTGATCTTCCGCGCGCTGAAGAAGTTTTTCTTCACGAATCCAACGGAGTTCTCGATCGGCCCTTTGCTTTCCGGGTCAGCCTTATTGCACACCCAGAGCCGGATATCCTGTTCCGTACAGAAGTCTTCAAAGGTTCTGGTCTTGATGACCTCGCCATAGGTTTCGCTGGAGATAAACACTGCATCTTGGTCAATGACAAGTTCCTTTGGCCGGCCTCCAAGCTTACAGAAGCACCGGTAGATTGCCTGGCAGGCTTCCACAGAATTGTATTTATGGTCCTGCGCATAGACGCATAAAAAGCGGCTGTAGCGCAGCAACAAGCAGATAAAGTGAATCTGTTTTGTATGTGAGAGAGCCTGTTCTCCAAAGTCGATCAGCATCTGCTCACCAGGTGGTGTGTCAAAAACATAGTCGTACACCCGCCGATGTTCCGGCTCCCGGTTGACCTGTCCGGAATTCTCGAGGTAATGGATGTAATTCCTGAGGGTCTGTTCATTCCCGGGAAGTTTATCATACGATCCATTTTCGATGAATTTCTCTTCCAGGACATCATAAACGGATGACATGCAGAAACTTTTCCCGCTGTTAGTCTCCAGGATCCGGAGGATTGTGCTTTGAAAAGGTTCTGCATCAAAGGTTTTGGGTGTTGGGCTTCACGAGTTTTACGCCTGGATTATCGGGGACAACATCCATGTCGTAATACTTGCTGATCGTGGGACGGCTCGGCGGCTTTTCGCCGTGTGCTTCATAATAGCGGATAATATCCGTTTTTGTGTAACCCATCAGTTTTAGATCCTGTATTTGTTGCATCTGTGTTTTCGTCAGCATAAAGTTCGCCTCTCTCGTGTACTGTTTTCCAGTATACAAGAAACTAACCCTTGCTGACTTCCTCCTGTGATAAAACTGACCACAAAGGATGGAAAGAAGTCCTTACCATAGGATGTAAAAACTGCTTACTGTGTCATGTAAAAAAGTCCTTACTGCGCAATGTAAAGAAGTGCTTACCGTATCATGTAAAAAACTCCTTACCATGTGGCTGTAAAATCACCTTACCACGCACAAATATTTAGTGGTTTTAAATTAGTGACTACCTCTTGGCTCGTTTGGGGTGGTTTTGTCCTGTGATGTCAGAGCCCGTAAAGCCTTATTTTACAAGGTTTTTGCGGGTTCTGACTTTTTGTCTGGGGGCGTCAAAAATCGTCATTTTTTGAAAAAATGGTGTAGTAAATGGTGTAGTAAAATTAACGACGATTATAAAGCGTTA
>CALWDN010000005.1 GCA_944376685.1 uncultured Mediterraneibacter sp.
GCTGTCGTTAAAACAGGGCATCGCGGAGGATCATTATATATTCGGAAACGGGGCGGCGGATCTGATCTACCGGCTGGCGCTGGCGGAGAAACCGGAGCGTGCGCTGATCCCGGTTCCTGCATTTTCCGAATATGAACAGGCGCTGAAAACGGTCGGATGCAAGATTACATATTATGAGACGAAACCTGAGAGTTGCTTTTGTATAGATGAGCATTTCCTGAAAGAACTGGATGGACAGTATGATATGGTGTTTCTCTGTTCGCCGACCAATCCGTCCGGGCAGGTGATCGGGAAAGAACTGCTGATGGAGATCGCTAAGATCTGCGAGGACCGCGGGATCCGGCTGGTGCTGGACGAGTGTTTTATCGGATTTCTGGAGAATGCGGATGAACGGTCCATGCTGGGTGAGACCGAACAGCATCCACATTTATTTCTTCTCCGGGCATTTACGAAGATCTATGCCATGCCTGGAATGCGTCTGGGATACGGCGTCTCTTCTGACCGTGACCTGCTGGAGCGGATGGAGGAAGCCGGACAGCCCTGGAGCGTCTCTGTCCCGGCGCAGATGGCCGGGCTCGTTGCGCTGGATGAGGATGAGTATGTGTGTGAAGCGCGGAGGCTGGTGCGCGTGGAACGGGAGTTCCTCGAAGCTGAACTGACAAGAATGGGAATTGATTTTGTTTCTTCTGATGCAAATTTCATTCTCATACATGAAGGAGCAGATCTTTTCAACCGGCTCAGATCCGGCGGGATCCTGATCCGGGACTGTGCAAATTATCCGGGACTTGGACAGGGGTGGTACCGGATCGCCGTGCGGACGCGTGAGGAAAACGCGCGCCTGCTGTCTGCCATAAAGGAGATAAAGGAGGGCGGAAAATGAAAGGTTCGATCATGATACAGGGGACTATGTCCAATGCCGGGAAGAGTGTGCTCGCAGGCGGACTCTGCCGGGTGCTCCGTCAGGACGGATACCGCGTGGCCCCTTTTAAATCCCAGAATATGGCGCTCAATTCCTTTATCACCCGGGACGGGCTGGAGATGGGGCGTGCCCAGGTGATGCAGGCGGAGGCGGCCGGGATCGAACCGGACGCGGCCATGAACCCGATCCTGCTCAAGCCGACCAACGATACCGGCTCCCAGGTGATCATTAACGGCCGGTCCGTCGGCAATATGTCTGCGGTGGAATATTACCGGCATAAGAAAGAATATATTCCTTATATCATGGAAGCCTATGAGAAGTTAAGGCGGCAGTATGATGTGATCGTGATCGAGGGGGCGGGCAGCCCGGCCGAGATCAATCTGAAGCAGGATGATATAGTAAATATGGGGCTCGCAGAGCTTGTGGACGCACCGGTTCTGCTGGCCGGGGATATCGACCGGGGCGGTGTATTTGCCCAGCTCATCGGGACGGTCATGCTGCTGGAAGAACAGGAGCGGCAGCGCATCAGGGGACTGATCATCAATAAATTCCGCGGAGACGTCTCCATCCTGAAGTCGGGACTGCGCATGCTGGAGGAGCGGGCCGGGATCCCGGTGACGGGGGTGGTCCCGTATTTTCATCTGGACATCGATGAGGAGGACAGCCTGACCGAGCGTTTTCAGAAGAAGGACGGGGCGGGACTTTTAGAGATAGCAGTGATCCGGCTTCCCAGGATCTCGAACTTTACGGATATTGCCCCGCTGGAGGCCATGGAGGAAGTAAATGTCAGGTATGTCTCCTCGCCGGCGGAGTTCGGATCGCCGGATGCGATCATCCTGCCGGGCAGCAAGAATACCATACAGGATCTGCTCTGGATGCGTCAGAACGGGCTGGAGGCGAAGATATTAAGGCACGCTTCTTCGGGCGGCCTTGTATTCGGCATCTGCGGCGGCTATCAGATGCTGGGAGAGGAAGTATCCGATCCCTTCGGGGCGGAGCAGAAGGGGGCTGTCCGGGGGATGGGACTCCTGCCGGTGCAGACCGTTTTCAATGAAGAGAAGACGCGAACGCGGGTCGAAGGGCGGTTCCTGAGCCTGGGCGGGATCCTGCAGGAATTAAACGGAACCGCGTTTGAAGGATATGAGATCCATATGGGCGAGAGCGTCCTTCTGGAGTCCGCTGGAGCCGGCAGGACCGGCAGCCGGGCGCTTGTGGAATTCTCCGCCCTGCAGGAGCCGGGGCGCAAAGCGCATACCGACGGCGCCTGGAGCGGGAATGTATACGGATGCTACGTCCACGGGATCTTTGATGCGCCGGGGTGCGCGAAAGGATTCGTAAGCGCCCTGCTGAAAGAAAAAGGGTATGATCCGTCCCGGATCAAAGTGACGGACTGGAAGGCATACAAGGAAGAGCAGTATGATAAGCTGGCGGACATTATCCGGGAAAGCCTGGATATGGATCGCATTTATCAGATCATTGAAACAGGGAAATAGGAAGGAAATTCGATGCATAAAACAGTAAGGATTGGAAGCAGGGAAAGCCTGCTGGCGGTGCGGCAGGCAGAGATCATCCGGGATCAGATCCTGCGGCTCTGCCCGGAGACGGAAGTCGAGATCGTGACCATGAAAACGACCGGGGATAAGATCCTTGATAAAAGCCTGGCGAAGATCGGCGGCAAAGGGCTTTTTGTAAAAGAACTGGATCGGGCGCTCATGGACGGACGGATCGATATCGCGGTCCACAGCTTAAAAGATGTGCCTATGGAGGAGAACCCGGATTTCCCGATCCTGGCCTGCGGGCGGCGGGAGGATCCCAGGGATGTGCTCCTTCTTAAACCCGGGCTTGAAGGGCTGCCGGAAGACGGTGTGGTCGGTACATCCAGCAGCCGGCGGATGATCCAGATGAAACGGCTCTTCCCGGGCTGCTCTTTTCGCGGGATCCGGGGGAATGTACAGACCCGGCTGCGGAAACTTGAGACAGAGGGATATGACGGTACACTCCTGGCGGCAGCAGGATTAAACCGCCTTGATATGGCGCATGTGATCGGAAAATATTTTTCCGTGGATGAGATCATCCCGGCGGCGGGGCAGGGCATTCTGGCTGTCCAGGGCAGGAAAGATGCACGCTGGGAGTGGCTGGATCAGATCAATGACCGGGACGCACGCGCAGCGGCGGAGGCGGAGCGGCAGTTCATCCGTGCGGTCGGCGGAGACTGTACGTCTCCCTGTGCGGCGCATGCGCAGATCCATGGCAGTGAGCTGAAGCTGACCGGATTATATTACAGGGAAAATTCAGAGGATTATGCGACGGATACGATCATAAGCGAGATCTCAAAGGCGCGTCAGGCGGGGGAAGAACTGGCGCAGAAAATGATGAGCCGGGCAGAGGACTGACCGGGAAAGAAAGAGGTTATATGGAAACAGGAAAGAATCATTCAGAAAAATATACAGGACCGGCTGGAAAAGTCTGGCTGGCCGGGGCCGGGCCGGGCGATGCGGGCCTGCTCACGGTGAAGGCCGCGGAGCTGATCAAAAGTGCGGATGTGATCGTCTATGACGCCCTTATCAGCGCTGAGATCCTGAGCCGGATCCCGACGGAAACGGAAGTGATCTATGTGGGCAAGCATGCAGGAAACCATCCGGTGCCGCAGGATGAGATCAACCGGATCCTGGTGCGGGAGGCGAAAAAAGGCAAAAAAGTGCTCCGTCTTAAAGGCGGAGATCCGTTCGTCTTCGGGCGGGGCGGCGAAGAACTGGAAGAACTGATCCGGGAAGGCATTTCCTATGAAGTGGTCCCGGGCATCACATCTTCCGTGGCGGTGCCCGCTTATGCGGGAATCCCGGTCACGCACCGGGATTATACCTCTTCCTTCCATGTGATCACCGGACATGCCAGAAAGGACGGGACGCTCAGTATTGACTTTGAGTCCCTGGTAAAACTGAACGGAACGCTTGTGTTTCTGATGAGCATATCTTCTATGGAAATGATCCTGAACGGACTGATGAACGCCGGAATGCCGTCCGTGATGCCGGCCGCTGTGCTGGAGCGGGGGACCACTGCGCGTCAGAGAAGAGTGACGGCTACGGTGGGAACATTAAAAGAAGAGGCGGACCGGGCCGGGATCCGCACGCCGGCGATCATCCTTGTAGGAAAAGTCTGCGCCCTTTCAGAACAACTGCACTGGGCGGAAGACCGGCCTCTTGGAGGGCGGCAGTTCCTGCTTACAAGGCCCCGCCAGAATATGTCCGTTCTGGCAGGACGGCTGAGGGATCTGGGGGCACAGGTCATTGAGATGCCGGCGATCCGGACAGAGATGATCACGCCAAATGAACCTTTGCGGGAGGCGCTCGTGAGGTTCGGCGAGGTGAAACAGCAGAGGTGGCTTGTCTTCACAAGCCCGATCGGGGTGTCTGTATTTTTTGATCTGATCCGGGAGATGCGGATGGATCTTCGGGATATATTTGGACAAAATCGTGTGAAGATCGGCGCCATTGGTTCCGCTACCGGGGCCGCGCTCGAAAAGCACGGTCTGTTTCCGGACGCGGTGCCGGATGTTTACAGCGCGGGACAGCTTGGTGAAAAACTGGCGGAGACCGCAGAAGCCGGGGATCATATCCTGATCGTCCGTGCCGAAAAAGGATCCGAAGAACTGATCCCGCCCCTTACAGAGGCGGGGCTAGAGGTTGAGGATATCCCGCTGTACCGCACGGTATACGAGATGGATCCGCTGCTCAGGGACGAGACAGCGGAATTGTTCCGGGACGGAGAGATCGATGCCGTGACATTTACAAGCGGCTCCACTGTCCGCGGCTTTGCGGCTGCAATGAATGTCGGGGATGAAAAGCCGGGACTGGATTTCAGCCGGATCCGCGCCGTGTGCATCGGGGAGCAGACTGCACGTGCCGCAGCGGAATACGGAATGCAGATCGCGACCTCCAGACAGGCGTCCATGAATGCGATGGTGGAGAAGATACTGGAACTGTACGGCCGGGGATGAAATCAGAAAACCGGAAGGAAATATAAATAATGCTGGAAGATAAAGACTATGTAATGCGGATGATCCATGAGAGTATCCGTATGTTGATCAGACTGATTTTTAACAGGGATATTGATAAAAATGAAGATATGGGAATTTCGCTGGAGACAGCGGAACTGTATCGGAAGCTGATCACGATGGCTGATGCCGGGGAGATAAATGAAGCGGAAAATCTTTTGCTGGACGGCCTGCGTGAAAATGACAAGACCTGTTTTGAGACGGCGCTGCTTTTTTATGAGAAGCTGAGCGGAAAGGACGATGAGTTCCTGGCTGAACATGATTATTCCCGGCAGGAGATTGTGGACGGTGTGAAATATGTTGTAAATTTCTACGGGTATGGGAGTCTGCTGGAAGTATTTACAGAGGATATTTTTGCAGATGAAGGCATGGAAACATAAAGAAAAGGATACGGCTGGCATGTAAATTGCACAGCGGTATCCTTTTTTGAATAATTTTATTCTTTCCAGTACTTCAGCATATAGCTCTCAGCATCTTCCGGGGAAAGATCATATTTTACCTGTATTTTTGCGAGAGTCTTTTCCCGGGATAAATTGAGTTCCTGAAGAGTGGAGATAAGATTGCATATACCTGTATTTAAACCTTCAAGATACCCCTCCTGTTTTAGGGTTTTGTTATGTAGTTCTTCATCATATGTTTCCAAGATCATCTGGATCACCTCTGATTTCTGGTCGGTCAGGATATCCTTAAGAATGTTGCCGTTTATACAGATATCTACGGCGTTTGTCACTGCCTGATCGAAGTCTGTGCCGGAAGTAAGCTCCTGCCGTACGGTTTCAACGAAAACAGCGTATTCGCGGAGTCTTTGGCATTTCTCCATCAGTTCTTTATTATGCCCGTAATTGATGTTCAACATGGTTGCTATACATTCCAGGGCGGGCGTCCGGGAGACAGGCGGCGCCTTGAACATGTCCGACAGTTTTAATTCCTGCCGGTCCGGTTCCTTTTCCGTCCCGTTGTAAAACACGAAATACTGCGGGAAGGGGAGCTCTTTCAGCGAGGAAGTATAAATGTCGATCTCATTTTTTACGATATATTTTTCGTAAAGCCTGCACAGGTAGATCAGTCCCCGAACCGGCATGTTCGGGTTAAAGGTGCTCTGATGTTCGTACAGGTTCATCATGCCGCTGATAAGAAATGAGATATTGGGCTTCCTTCTTCTGGAATACCATTCGGAAGAGCCCGTCCTTGTACTCCCTGTTTGCAATGGGATAATCCTGATCGTTATGTAGTTTTCGGTTCAATAATTACACCTCCATTATAGGAAAAAAAGTGGACAGTTGCAACCTTTTGCATGCGTAAAGCAGTGAAAGGAACAGCTGGCGGAAACCGCCGGATATGGCTTGCAGGACCTGAAAATATTTGAACAATGGCAGAGAAAGAAAAATCCCTGCCGGATGTTTGTCTATTATAGACCCCGGCAGGGGAGAAATCAATGTGGCAGAATGCACAATCTTTTGTACTGTTTTTTTACGTTGTCTACAGCAGTGGTTTCAGACACCGAACGATCTGTTCCACCGTGGCAACATAGGTATCTGTATCAGCCTGCGGATTGTTCAGATAGGTGTGGTATGCGCCCTGTATGCAGTAGGATATCAGGATCTGCTTTGACATGTCATTTCTGAATTCCGGATATTTATGAAAAAGCATTTCTTTCAGCGCAGTGTCGAGCCGGTATCCGAGATGGCTCTGTTCCCGTCCGGAAAAAAGGATCCGGATAAGTGAGATCTGCGACATGAATGCCAGGCAGAGTTCCCGTGTATAGATATCTGATTTTTCGGGAGTATAGTCTTTCAGGTGACCGATGCTCCCGATGATCGAGGCGACGGTTTCCTGTTCCATCGTTTCGGACAGGGCGTAGATGTCCTCGTAATGAGAATAAAAAGTCGACTTATTGATCATTGCGAGCTCACAGAGTTCTTTTACGGTGATCTTTTCAAGGGGCTTTTTTGAGCGCAGTTCAATGAACGCATTTTTAATGGCCTGTTCTGTTTTACGGATGCGGATATCCATCAGATGTTACCTCCTGTTTATTGTTGAAAAGTCGCATAACCCATCAATTTCAGACAAGAGTTGGTTATCCGACGCTTATCCGGAACTGCCGGTGTATTTATATTTGCTTTAAGGGTATCCTCATTATAGGACAAAAACCGACGGGTGTCGATTATTTCACGATGAAAAGGAGTAAAAACATGGATTATTACGGCTTCTATACAGGAAAATGTTTTGACGCGTATAAATATCTGGGCGCGCATGTCCGGTTCAAAGAAACGGGACGGGGGCGGGAGACCGTCTTCCGCACGTTTGCACCGATGGCGTCGCGGATTTCGGTGATCGGGGAATTTAATGACTGGACGGAGAGTCCGATGGAGAAGGTCTATGACGGAAATTTCTGGGAATTTGTTTCGGATCAGGCGAAGCCCGGCATGATGTATAAGTACCGGATCTATGACCGGGCGGGCAATTTTGTCGATCACTGCGACCCGTACGGATACGGGATGGAGCTCAGGCCCAATACAGCGTCTGTTATCCGGGAGACGGATGCGTACCGGTTCCGGGATGAGAAATGGATGAAGGGCAGATCCGATCACCGGGCAAAGCCGCTGAACATATATGAGGTACATTTCGGGTCGTTTAAGAAGCCGGGAGAGGAGCCGGACGCCTGGTATGATTATGAGGAGATGGCGGATATCCTGATCCCGTACGTGAAGGAAAACGGATACAATTATGTGGAGATCATGCCGCTGAATGAGTACCCCAGCGATGAATCCTGGGGGTATCAGGGAACCGGATTCTACAGTCCCACATCCCGGTACGGGACGGCGGACCAGCTGCGGGCTTTCGTGGATGCCTGCCACCGGGAGGGGATCGGTGTGATCCTGGATTTTGTGCCGGTGCATTTTGCAGTGGACGGATACGCGCTGGCCGATTACGACGGTACGGCGCTCTATGAATACCCGCACAATGACGTGGGATACAGCGAGTGGGGAAGCCGGAACTTCATGCATTCCAGGGGCGAAGTGCGAAGCTTCCTGCAGTCGGCGGCGGAATACTGGCTCACTGAATACCATATGGACGGACTCAGGATGGACGCCATCAGCCGGGCTATTTACTGGCAGGGCATGCCGGAGCGGGGCGTGAATTCCAATGCAGTGGAATTTCTGAAATATATGAACCAGGGACTGAAAGCGCTCCATCCGGATGTGATCCTGGCGGCGGAGGATTCTACTTCATTTCCGGGCGTGACGAAACCGGTGGAAGAGGGCGGCCTCGGATTCGACTATAAGTGGGATATGGGCTGGATGAACGATACTCTTGACTATTTCCGGACGGCGCCGGAATACCGGGCGGGGGATTATCATAAGCTGACCTTTTCTATGGCCTATTATTATGACGAGCGGTATCTTCTGCCGCTGTCCCACGATGAGGTGGTACACGGGAAGGCCACGATCCTGCAGAAAATGTACGGGGATTATGAGATGAAATTCCCCCAGGCGCGGGCGTTCTACATGTATATGTATGCGCATCCGGGCAAGAAGCTGAATTTCATGGGAAATGAACTGGGCCATTTCCGGGAGTGGGATGAGAAGCGGGAACTGGACTGGGATCTTCTGGACTATCCGGCGCACCGGGAATTCCATGAATTCATGAAAGCGCTGAACCGGTTCTATCTGGATCATCCGGCATTCTCGGAAGAGGATTATGACAGAACCGGCTTCAAATGGATCGAATGCAGTGCGCAGGAGCAGTGCGTGTATGCTTTTGAGCGCCGTAGCCCGAAAGAGCGGATCGCGGCGGTCTTCAATTTTTCAGATGAGGAGCAGGAGTTCGTGGCGGATCTCGACGGGGAGAGCGTGATAAAGAAGATCTTTGACAGCGCCGGATCAGAAGACGGCGCAGAGCAGATATATGACAGGAAGAAAAACCGGTTCCGACTGCCACCGTTCAGCGCCGGGTATTACAGCATTTCAGGCGGGAAAGTATGAAATTCTTATAAAATTCCGCACAGGATGCTTGCAGGAGCCGCCTGCGCATATTATTATTTTCTAATGGACAGAAAATAATAATCAAGGAGATCGGACAGGGATGAAGACAATAGGAATCGACCTGGGAACAACAAACAGTTGTGTTTCTGTTGTAGAGAATAACGTGCCGGTGATTATTCCGTGCAGTACGGGCGGCCAGACGACGCCCAGTGTGGCGGCATTTACGAAGAAGGGCGAGCGGCTGGTGGGAGCGGCGGCAAAGCGCCAGGCCGTGACCAATCCGGACCGGACGGTCAGCTCGGTCAAGCGCCATATGGGAACGGACTGGTCGGTCAGTATAGACGGGAAAAGTTACAATGCGCAGATGATCAGCGCCATGATCCTGACGCAGTTAAAGAAAGATGCGGAAGAATTCCTCGGCGAGCCGGTGACCGACGCGGTCATCACGGTGCCGGCGTATTTTAATGACATCCAGCGGCAGGCGACGAAAGACGCCGGACGGATCGCGGGGCTTACGGTAAAGCGGATCATCAATGAGCCGACCAGCGCGGCCATGTCTTACGGGCTGGATCACGGCGAGCCGCAGAAGGTCATGGTCTACGACCTGGGCGGCGGAACTTTCGACGTATCCATCATAGAGATCGGGGAGGGCGTGATCGACGTCCTGTCCACATCCGGCGACAACCATCTGGGCGGCGATGATTTCGACGAGCGGATCGCGGACTGGATCCTCCGGAATTTCAAGGCAAAGTACCGCGCCGATCTGAGCAAAGATTTCTCCGCCATGCAGCGGATCCGGGAGGCGGCCGAGCAGACGAAGAAAGAACTTTCAACTTCCTCGACCTCAAATATCAACCTGCCCTATCTGACCCAGATCAAGGGCGAGCCGGTGCATCTGGAGCTGACGCTTACACGCGCCGTGTTCAATGAACTGATACAGGATCTGATCGAACGAACGCAGGAGCCCGTGAGGAATGCATTAAATGATGCGGGCCTTCAGCCGTCCGACCTGGGACGGGTGCTGCTGGTCGGAGGATCCACAAGGATCCCGGCCGTGCAGGATATGGTGCGGCGGCTGACCGGAAAGGAGCCGTCAAGAAACATCAATCCGGATGAATGTGTGGCAAAAGGCGCGGCGATCCTCGGAAGCGCGCTGGAGGGAAATGCACTGGCGGCGGCCGGGACCGGGCAGAGCCTGCTGCTCATGGACGTGACGCCGCTGAGCCTTTCCATCGAGACGCTGGGCGGTGTGTCTACATGCCTGATCAAACGGAATTCCACGATACCGACCCGGTATTCTAAGATCTTTACGACCGCCGTACCCTATCAGAGCAGCGTTGACATCCATGTACTCCAGGGAGAACGCCCGATGGCAAAGGACAATAAAACGATCGGGAAATTCCGTCTGAAAGGGATCCGCAAAGCCATGGCCGGCGTGCCACAGATCGAAGTGACATTTGACATCGATGTAAACGGGATCCTGAAAGTATCTGCAAAAGATCTGGATACGGGAAAAGCCCAGTCTATAACGATCACCGCGGGCGACCGGATGTCGGATGCGGAGATCGAGCAGGCAATGCAGGACGCCCGGGAGTACGCGGGGCAGGATCAGCTGAGGCGGGACGCACTGGAGCTGATCGGGGATGCACAGAAGACCGCAGTCCAGGCCCGCCGCGTTCTGAAAGAACAGGACAAGATCATGGACAAGGCGCGGAAGAAACAGCTGAAAAAGGACGTCAGCGTCCTGGAAAAAGCATTGTCGAAGATCCGTGTGGACAAGGTGTCAGAAGAGGATATGGCCGGCGTGCGTGCGGCCATGCAGACCGTAGATGCAGGACTTGGCGCAGAAGTGCAGCAGTGAAATGAGAACATAAAGAAAGGGAATCGTGCTTATCCGATTCCCTTTCTTTTTTTTGCGGCGCAGATCAGTTCAATCGATTCGTTGAACGCTTCCGGAAGATATTCTTCCGTCCATTCTTTCCCCGCTTTTTCCTGTTTTTTGATCTCATCCCAGCTGGCCTGGGAACCGTCGTCCCCGGGGCCGTCCGAACTGCCGAAGACATGCGGGTGGCGGCGGATCATTTTGTCCGTGATGGACTGGATCACATCGTCCATGGTGAACAGACCTTCTTCCTCTGCGATCCGGGCGTGCATGACCACCTGCATGAGCAGGTCTCCAAGCTCTTCCTTCAGATTGTCAGGATCGCCGGTCCGTTCAAGGATATTGATCCCGCAGATGACTTCCGCGGCTTCTTCAATGCAGGTGCGTTTCAGGGAGGCATGGGTCTGGGCGCGGTCCCACGGGCAGCCGTCCGGGGCGCGCAGGCGTGCGATCACCTGTTCAAATTCCTCAAATTTCGTCATGAAAATGCCTCCCTTCCAATGTAGATTCATCTTACTACGTTTGGGGAAGAGAGGCAAGAAATTTATAATTCTTGTTATGCCAGTCAGAAATCAGCAGATAAGGTTGCATACCCGCGGATTTCTCTGACACCATTGTATCGGACCTCCGGTTTCAGTCCATACACGGCGCTGCTGATCACATATTCGCCGTCATTGACATACACTTCGATGAGGTTGCTGTCAACGATCACATCCAGATGGCAGGTGCCGTCCGGATTATTATAGTCTGTATCCGGCGTCTCAGAAACCAGATGAGCGCCTTCAGATGCAGGGTATACGGCCGTGCGGTCGGTAACAATGCGGTTTCCTTTCCGGGTGATGAGATATCCGCCGATATCCAGACTTTCATTTTCTGCGAGATCGAGGGAAACAAGACATCCGCTTTCTGTGATGCCGGATAAAGCGGATGCGTTCAGTTCTGTAATATTTCCCAATGCTTTTGAATAAGCCTTCCGGATATTCGGATGCATGCGGAAGAAGATGTGCCCGTCCTGCACTTCAACGACGCGCGGCGAACAGAACATGCCGATCCAGCCGCCGTCTGCGACTTTCGGCATCCGGACCCAGGCGGTCATGATCCGCCGGCCTTCCGCGTCCAGTGTGGTCTGTGGGGCGTACAGGTCGAGCCCGTAATCCAGATACTGATAATCATCCGGGATCCGGATGCTGCAGGTGTCTTCATCAAATGCAACAGGGAAGCAGATGGACTGGTTCCGCTCTTTTTCTCCGTTGTTTAAAAGCCCCATGGCGGAGAGGAGAAGCACGCCGCCGCCCACTGTCTCAAAGTAGTCCGGGCATTCCCACATCCAGCCGTATTCCGGTCCTTTGAACGCTTTATTGATGTAAGTCCAGGTGTGAAGGTCTTCGCTCCGGTAGAAGAGGACTTCTCCGTATTTTTCACTCATGGTGCTTCCAAGGATGAGGTACCAGGCGTCTCTGCCGCGCCAGATCTTCGGGTCGCGGGTGTGGGTGCGGTCGCCGATGGACGGATCGGTAACCGGCGGGATGATCACTTCTTTGCCCTGTTCGTTGTCAAAATGATATCCGTCTTCCGAGCAGATCAAAAGCTGCGCGGATTCAAACTGTTCATCCAGGCAGGTGTGCGGATCTTCGGGGTTGACGACCTCATAGCGGACGCCGGTGTAGACGAGATAAAGCTTCCCGTCTTGTTCGATGGCGCTTCCGGAGAAGCAGCCGTTCTGATCCGCCCGGGTGGTGGGGTAGAGGGCCAAGCCCTTATGCTCCCATGTGACCAGGTCCCGGCTTACGGCATGTCCCCAGTGCATGGTCCCCCAGCGGGGACCATAGGGGAAATATTGATAGAAAAGGTGGTAGTATCCGTTGTAGTATATGAAGCCGTTCGGGTCATTGACCCAGTTGTCCGGCGCTTTTAAATGTAATGACTGTGTTTTCATACTGCCTCCATGATCATAATCTATCTCTGCTCACAGGTGTATCCTGACAGGATGCTCTGTTTACATTTCAGTGTAATTTACACCCGTTTCTTTGTCAAAGAAATGCATCTTTGACGGCATGAATACGAAGTGGATCGTGTCTCCGATCTGGCTGATCTCGTATTTGGAAACACGGGCAACAGCCTGGGCGCCGCCGAAGGAGAAGTACAGGTTGTTTTCATTGCCCATCACTTCGGTGTCGGTGATGACCGCGCTCTGTGCGTTGTCTTTGTTGAGGTCCATGTTCTGGGCGTCCAGCTTGATGTCTTCGCCGCGGATGCCGAGGATCATCTCACCTGTACGGCCGTTCAGCTTCTTCTGCATGCCTTCCGACAGGGTGATCGTATTTCCGTCGCTGAACTTCACGGTGCCGCCGTCAACCGTCACATTGAAGAAGTTCATCTGCGGGGAACCGATGAATCCGGCCACGAACTGGTTTACCGGATGATCGTAGAGCTCCATTGGTTTTCCGACCTGCTGGATCACGCCGTCTTTCATGATGACGATGCGGTCCGCCATGGTCATGGCCTCCACCTGGTCGTGGGTAACGTAGATCGTGGTCGCGCCGATCTGACGGTGGAGCTTGCTGATCTCGGTCCTCATGCTGACGCGGAGCTTGGCGTCCAGGTTGGAGAGCGGCTCATCCATAAGAAATACTTTGGAGTTCTTGACGATGGCGCGGCCCAGGGCGACTCTCTGGCGCTGACCGCCGGAGAGGTTCTTCGGTTTGCGGTAGCGGTATTCCTCAAGGCCGAGGATGTTGATGGCCCAGTCCACTTTCTTTTTGATCTGGTCCGCCGGCATTTTCATATTTTTCAGGCCGTATCCGATATTTTTCTCTACCGTCATGTGCGGGTAGAGGGCGTAGTTCTGGAACACCATGGAGATGCCGCGGTCGCGTGGCGCGACTTCGTTGACTTTCTTCCCGTCGATATAGAGCTCGCCGCCGGTGATCTCCTCGAATCCCGCCATCATGCGCAGGGTTGTGGATTTGCCGCAGCCGGACGGGCCGACAAAGGCGATAAATTCTTTCTCTTCAATGTCAAGGTTGAAGTTGTCTACGGTATTTTTATCTGAACCCGGATATTTCTTGCATACGTTTTTGAATTCTATAAAGCTCATTTTATTATCCTTCCTTTGATCCTGTTGAAGTTACACCTTCTACGATCTGTTTGGAGAACAGGGAGTAGATGATGATGACCGGTATTGTTACAAGGGTGATGACTGCCAGCGTCTGTCCCATCGTCGTGTTCTCATTGGAGGTGATGGAGTTCAGACCGATCTGTGCGGTCAGCAGGTCGCTTGATGTAAATACAAGCGACGGCCAGAGGTAATCGTTCCATACATTCAGGAATGTGAATACGCTGACGGTTGCCACAACGGTCTTGGACATGGGCAGCACCATGGTGAAGAAATATTTCACCGGGCCGCAGTGATCAAGTTGCGCCGCCTCGTACACATCGTCCGGCAGGCTTACGAACACCTGGCGGAAGAGGAAGATATTGAACGGGTTGACGATCAGCGGCAGGATGTAGCCTACGATCGTATTTAACAGGCCGGCTTTGGCGATGATCAGGAAATGGATGGTGATGACCGTCTCTGTCGGCACGATGAGCAGCATGATGATGATCATGAGCCACTGATCGCGGAACGGGAATCTGATCTTGGCCAGTGCATATCCGGCAAGTCCGTTTACAACGATGCTCAGGACGATCAGGATCGCCGCGTAGAGGAGTGTGTTCCCCATGTATCTTAAGAAATTCGTATCCGTGACGATGGACACATAGTTGTCAAGGAAATTTCCGTTTAATGCCGGCGGGATGAACGCTGCGATGGTGTTCATGTCCGCGGTGATGGCCGCATCCGGTTTAAAGGAGTTGGCCAGCATCCAGATGACCGGGAAGAGGAAGAATACAGAGAGCACAAGCAGTACGGCCACCAGGATCCAGTTAATTCGTTTTTGCTTTTTTGTGAACATGTTTCCTTCCCTCCTTGTCCTTTGTCAATGTGTTCTGTATGATCGTCAGGATCACGACGAAGATGGTGAATACGATTGCCATGGTGGACGCAAGTCCCATCTCCCAGTTGACCGTGCCGGTCTCGTAAATGTCGTACACGATCGTGTAGGTGGAGTGGTCCGGGCCGCCTCCGGTCATGACCATAGGCTGTACCAGCATCCGGAATGCGCCGATCGTTACGGTGATGAATACGAAGATGCACAGCGGCTTCAGCTCCGGAAGTGTGATGTCTTTGAACTTCTGCCATCCGCTGGCGTGGTCCATTTCCGCCGCCTCATAGAGGGCGGGATTGATGTTCTGCAGGCCGCCAAGGAAAATGATCATCTGGTAGCCCACGCCCTGCCATACGCTCATGATGGCGATGGACGGAAGCGCCTGGTCCGCGCTGTGGATAAACGGCTGGGTGTCGATCCCCACATTTGCCAGCAGAGTGTTGAGGATGCCTTCCGGGCTGTAGATCTGCATCCACAGGGTGGATACGACTGCCAGGGACATGACCACTGGCACGAAGAAGGCAACTTTGAAATACTTCTTGCAGTGGGCGCATTTGTTGATGGCCAGCGCAAGGAGCAGGGCGCCGCCGCACTGCAGCGGTACGATGATGATCACGAATTTTACGGTATTCAGGAAAGACTGTACGAACAGCTCATCCTTAAAGATATTGATGTAGTTTTCCAGTCCCACGAAGTGCGTCAGCTCCGGGTTCAGCGCGAAGTAGTCGGTAAAGCTGAATCCGAACGTAAGCAGCATCGGCAGGAATAAGAACAGTGTCAGCAGCACAAGCGCGGGTCCGAAAAACGCCATTCCCATGATTGAATTTTTTCTCTTCATAATTTATTCCCTCGTATAACGTTCCAGTTTCTGATCGATCCGGTCTACGGCTTTGTCAAGTTCTGCCTGTGTGTCTTTGCCGCCCAGCGCCACGCTTTCCAGCACTTCCTGGAAAGAGGTGCTCACCTGCGGGTAGACCGGCGTCTTCGGCCTCGGATGGCCGTAGGTGCTCAGCTGATCATAGAGCGCTGCATAGTTCTCATCTGTCTGGAACACATCGATGTTTTCAAATGCCTCATAGGTGGACGGGAAGCTTTTTGCCATCTCCCAGATGCGGATGCCGCTTTCCGCCCCGCTCATCCATTTGACCAGCTCGGTCGCGCCTTCGATGTCCTCTGTCTCCGAGGATGCTGCGAAAGCCCAGGAGCCGGTGGGGGTGTAGGTGCCGCCGTCCCAGTTGTCGCTGACGACATAGGGCGCCACGCCGAGGTTGATGTCCGGGTAGCTGGTGTATACGGTGTTCACTTCCCAGGCGCCGTCGAACTTGAATGCCGCCCGGCCGCTCTCGAAGAGATGGTCGATGGGCGCCTCGGACATGTATTCATTTTCCACGATCGAGCGGAAATAGTTCATGGCGTCCGCTGTCTGTTCAGAATTAAAATAGCCGTCCACGGTCAGCCCGTCATCGCTGACCAGCTCGCCGCCGTCCGACCAGACGAAGGGAGCGAAGTAGTAGATGCTCGTCTCGCCCACGGGGAATGTCATATCCAGCGGATAGCCGTCTTTCTCATCCATCAGGGGCTTCAGTTCTTCCAGGATATCCGTGAATTCCGACCAGGTCCAGGGATGGTCCGCATCCGGAACCTCGATGCCGGCTTCTTCCAGGATGTCTTTGTTGTAGTAGAGGCCTACGCTGGATTCCATCACACCCAGAGCGTAGAGCTCATCATTTACGGTGCCCTGTTCGATGATGGAAGGAAGATATTCATTTTCCTCCTCTTCGGTCAGATCCGCCAGCGGCTGGATGATCCCGTTCGCCGCGTAAGCCGAGATATTCGGTCCGTCCACGGTCAGTACATCCGGCAGGCCGCCTGCCATGACAGAGGCATTGACCTTGTCGGAATATCCGCCGCCGCTGTCATTTCGCGGAACAAACTCGATGTCCGCAAAGTATTTGCCGTCATACGCCTCATTAAATGTCTCTACGGATTCTTTGTAAGCCTGTCCCTCCTCAGTGTCTTCGATGGAGTGTACCCAGATCGACAGATAAGATTCGCCCTCATCATATCCGGCAATGTCGCCGGGCTCGGGATCCTTCTGCTGGCAGCCGGTAAGACCGACGGCAGAGAAGGCCAGGAGCATTGCGGTCAGGTACATTAATCGCCTTTTCAATTCCATCTCCTCCTTTTTGTTTTATTTTGTATATATGTAAAAGGTAAGTGCGTAACCGGTTAAGTAACCGGTTCCTTTAATGCAATCATAGACCTGAAAGGAGAGAATGTCAATATAAAAAACCAGTTTCGGCAAATGTTACATTTTCGGAACGGCCTTTCTGTAAAACATTCACAAAACCGGTTTTGTTACCGGTTACTTTATTGATTTTACAATGCTTCATCTGATATACTGTATCTGTGAAAATGGAAGCGGACAGAACCCTTCAGTTTCTGCCGCTGCGGAACAGAAATAACAGAGGGCAGGCGGAATATGAAAACGAAGAAAGTAACATTTGCGGACATCGCAAAATATACCGGGTTTTCCAAGACAACGGTTTCCCGGTATTTTAATGATCCGGATTCACTGACGATTGAGAATCAGCAGAAGATCGCGGACGCGCTTGACGCGCTTGATTATAAGGAAAATAAGGTGGGGCGCATTCTGGCCAGCGGAAAGACCGAATTCATCGGCGTGATCATCCCCAACCTGTATATGCATTATTATTCGGAGATGCTCAACCAGATCCTGGCGACGTATGAGAAGTACGGGTACAAGTTTCTGGTGTTCGCGGGAAATTCCAAAAAAGATGTGGAGCGGAAATACATTGAAGAACTGATGGCTTATAACATTGAAGGCATGATCATCTTAAGTCCCACGATCCCTTCAGAAGAACTGGCGGCATACGGCGTGCCGGTGGTCGGGATCGAGCGGGAGGACAAGTACATTTCCAGCGTCAATACGGACAACTATATGGGCGGCGTGCAGGCTGCGAGCCTGCTGAAGAAAAGCGGCTGCGATATCCTGATCCACATGAATGCAAAACTGCCCGATGAAGTGCCGGCGGCCGGTCGTACCCGGGGGTTCGAGGACGCCTGTCGGGAAAATGCCCTGACTTATGAAATCATTTATGCGGATATGGGGAATACATTTGAGGAAAATAAGAGCGGCATTGTGAAACTTGTCAGAGATCTGGAGAAGCGGTATCCGGATCAGAAGAAAGGAATCTTCATGCCGAACGATACCCATGCCAATGTTTTACTGAATGTCCTTCTCCGGAAATACGGGGAACTGCCGGACGCCTGGCAGATCATCGGCTTTGACGATTCGCCGATCTCCCGGGAGGCGGTCATCCCGACCAGCACGGTGGGACAGCAGATCCCAGTGATCGCGAATGAGGCTATGGAGATCCTGTCCGCACAGATGGAAGAGCGGAAGAAGAGGCGGCCGCAGCCGATGGAGCCGGTGCATAAGGTGATCCCGCCGATATTGATAAGGAGAGAGACAACGGCGTAAAAAAAGGTTTGCCCAAATCCTATTATTCCGCTATAATTTAGAATCAGACCAATAATGAAAGGATGAGATACAAAATGGAAAAGAACAACAAAAAGAGTCTCAGCGTCCTGATCGGCGCCGCTTTCCTTATGGCGACGTCCGCGATCGGACCGGGATTCCTTACACAGACAGGGCAGTTTACAGGTAGCCTGAAGGCGAGTTTCGGATTTGTTATCCTGGTTTCTGTCATCCTGTCCGCGATCGTGCAGCTCAACGTATGGCGTGTGCTCTGTGTATCCGGCATGAGAGGGCAGGACGTGGCGAACAAGGTCCTTCCCGGACTTGGCTACGTAGTGGCGTTCCTCGTCGTTGCAGGAGGCCTGGTATTTAACATTGGAAATGTGGGCGGAGGCGCCCTTGGATTCAATACCCTGCTGGGCATCCCGGAGATGGCGGGATACTTTATAGCCGGGGGTCTTGCGATCGTCATCTTCCTGATGAAGAACGCGCTGAATGCCATGGATACGCTGACGAAGATCCTGGGCGGTATCATGATCGTCGTGATCTTCGTGGTGATCATTATTGTTCGGCCGCCGGTAGGCCTTGCGCTGAAAGAGACGGTTATGCCGACCGCTCCGATGAAGGATATCTTCCCGGCGATCCTGACCCTGCTCGGCGGTACGGTAGGCGGATACATTACGTTCTCCGGTGCGCACCGTCTGATTGACGCGGGCATTACGAAGAAAGAGAACTTAAAAGAGATCAACCGGAGCTCGGTTATGGGAATCGGCATCGCGACCATTGTCCGTGTGTTCCTGTTCCTGGCCGTACTGGGCGTCGTTGTGGAGACGGCGACTTCTGCGGCTCATACACTGGATCCGGACAACCCGGCAGCGGACGCATTCCTCATCGGCGCGGGCGAGATCGGCTACCGCTTCTTCGGTCTGGTGCTCCTGTGTGCGGCGCTCACATCAATCGTGGGATGTGCATATACTTCCGTGTCATTCCTGAAGACGTTCCACAAGAGCATTGAGAAGCATGAAAATGCATTTATCGTCGGCTTTATCGCTCTGAGTACTGTTGTGATGGCATTCCTCGGACAGCCGGCTGTCCTGCTGGTTCTGGCGGGCGCGGTGAACGGTCTGATCCTTCCGATCACGCTGGGCGTATGCCTCATCGCATCGAAGAAGAAATCCATCATGGGCGAGGATTACAAGCATCCGACCTGGCTTCTGATTCTCGGCATCATCGTGGTCATCGCATCTGCATATCTGGGAATTACAACATTTGGCTCAAACCTGGGCAAACTTCTGTAGGAATGATGTGCATCTTGTGAAAGGCAGGAGATTTGAATGAGTGAAATCAAGATTTATACAGCGGGAGATTCTTCCCTGCTCATTGAGTTCGAGCAGAAGATCTCCCCGGAGATCAATGCGCAGATCACGGCGGTGGTCCGCCTGATCAAAGCGCAGCAGATCGAGGGAGTCACGGATATGATCCCGGCTTTTGCGTCGCTTCTGATCAACTACGATCCCCGCGTGATCAGTTACGCCGGGCTGAAGAGCCGGCTGGAGAAGCTTCTGAAGCTGGAGATCAGCGGGGAAGCTTCCGCGGCCAGGATCTTCGAGATCCCGGTATGCTACGGCGGGGAATATGGGCCCGATCTTCAGAATATCGCGGACCATGCCGGGCTTTCCCCGGAAGAAGTGATCCGGATCCACAGCGGGGAGGATTATCTCATCTATATGCTGGGATTCCTGCCGGGCTTCTCTTATCTGGGCGGGCTGGATGAGCGCATCCATACGCCCCGCCTTGCCAATCCGCGCATCCGCATCCCGGCGGGAAGCGTGGGGATCGGCGGTTCCCAGACGGGCATCTACCCACTGGATTCCCCCGGCGGATGGCAGCTCCTCGGCATGACGCCGGTGAAGACTTATGATCCGGACCGGGAGGTCCCGATCCTCTTTGAGGCCGGCGACTACATCCGCTTTATCCCGGTATCGGAAGCGGAATATCTGGACATTAAGAAACAGGTGGACGAAGGCACCTATACGTGCACCATCCATCAGAAGGAGGTGTGATCCATGGGCATTCGTGTTTTAAAAGGCGGGATGCTGACAACCGTGCAGGATCTGGGCCGGACCGGCTACCAGAGCCAGGGGTTCAGCGTATCCGGCGTCATGGACATCCGGTCCTTCAAGATCGCCAACCTGCTCCTGGATAACCCGGAGAATGAGGCGGTCCTGGAGTTCACGCTGATGGGTCCGAGCCTGGAGTTTACCTCTGAGACGATCATCGCCATCACGGGCGGCGATTTCCAGCCCCGCGTCAATAAGAAACCGGTGAAAATGTATACAGCACTCTATATGCATAAAGGCGACATCCTGGATTTCGCCGGATGCAGGACCGGAAGCCGCGGATATATCGCATTTTCCAGTTATCTGGACATCCCGGTCGTCATGGGCAGCCGCTCGACCAATATCAAGTGTGGCATCGGCGGATTCAAAGGGCGCAGGCTGAAGGAGGATGATTACATCGGCTTCCGCATCAAGCGGAGATACCTGCCGTTCTTCCTCTCGAGAAGTCTGGACCTGGATGAATTCGACTATGATGAAGTGACGCTTCGCGTGGTTATGGGACCGCAGACTGATGTGTTCACCGCTGCGGGGATTGAGACATTCCTGAACTCGGAATACACCGTGACCAGTGAGTTTGACCGGATGGGCTGCCGTCTGGAGGGCCCCTTTATCGCATATAAGAATACGGCGGATATCATTTCCGACGGCATTGCTTTCGGATCTGTGCAGGTGCCGAGCCACGGCAAGCCGATCGTGCTCCTGTCGGACCGGCAGACGACCGGCGGATATGCCAAGATCGCGACCGTGATCTCGGCGGACCTTCCGAAGCTGGCCCAGTGCAGGACGGACAATAAAGTCCGTTTTGCCGCAGTGACCGTGGAGGAGGCGCAGCAGCTCCTGCTCGACGAGGTGGCGGAGATGAACGAGTTCCGCAGACGGATCTACAAGCCGTGCAAAGAGGTGCTGGAGTGCCGTCTGGTGGCGAAACGACTGGGCAAGCTGTTTAAGTAGTAGAAAGATAGGAGTGACCGTTATGGATTTGGGAAATATTGAAAAACTGGTAAATATCATTGAGAAGTCCTCGATGCTGGAGTTTTCCATCCAGGAGGGCGATACGAAGATCAAGATGAGCCGCAGGGGGACCGCAGGCGAGCCGGGCGCACCGCTTACCGTTGTGAAGACAGAGGCGCCGGCGGAGGATACGGTGGATGAAAATTATATCATCTCCCCCATCGTGGGTACATTTTACTCGGCTCCGGCCCCGGATGCGCCGGCATTCGTCAAAGTGGGCGATGTGGTGAAGGCGGGACAGACCGTATGCATCCTTGAGGCCATGAAACTGATGAATGAGATCGAGAGCGACTATGACTGCGAGATCGAGGCAGTCCTTGTCAGCAATGAACAGAAAGTCGAGTACGGACAGCCACTCTTCAAAGTGAAAAAACTTTCAGATTAAGGAGGGGCGCTGATGTTTCAGAAAATATTGATCGCAAACCGCGGCGAGATCGCTGTGCGGATCATCCGTGCCTGCCGGAATATGGGGATCCGCAGCGTGGCGGTTTACTCAAAAGAAGATAAGGACAGCCTGCATGTCCAGCTGGCCGACCAGCGGATCTGCATCGGCGAGGGACCGGCGAAGAACAGCTACCTCAATATGGAGCGCATCGTGACCGCAGCCCTGAATATGGGCGCGGACGCCATCCATCCGGGGTTCGGATTCCTCTCCGAGAATGCGGATTTTGTCCGTCTCTGTGAGAAGAACGGGATCACCTTCATTGGGCCAAAAGCAGAGGTTATCGACAGCATGGGCAATAAATCCCACGCCCGCAAGACCATGATGGAAGCCGGCGTACCGGTCGTGCCGGGTACAAAAGAACCGGTGTATGACGCGGAGACCGGCGTGAAGCTGGCGGAGGAGATCGGCTATCCGGTGATGATCAAGGCGTCGTCCGGAGGCGGCGGCAAAGGCATGCGCGTGGCGAAGTCCGCGGACGAGTTTGAATTTCAGTTCAACATGGCCCAGCGGGAATCCGCCAATGCATTCGGCGACGATACCATGTATATCGAGCGGTTCATCGAGAACCCGCGCCATGTGGAGATCCAGATCATGGCGGACAAGTTCGGCAACGTGGTGGCGCTGGGCGAGCGTGACTGTTCCGTGCAGAGAAACCATCAGAAGCTGATCGAGGAGTCGCCCTCGCCGGCCATCAATGATGAGATACGCAATGCCATGAACCGGGACGCGGTCCTGGCGGCAAGAACGGTAAACTATACAAATGCGGGAACCGTGGAGTTCATCCTTGATCCGAAAGGATCCTATTATTTCATGGAGATGAATACCCGGATCCAGGTGGAGCACGGCGTGACGGAGATGGTGACAGGCACGGACCTGATCATCGAGCAGATCCGGGTGGCCATGGGCGAACCATTAAGCTTCAATCAGGAGGGCATCCGGCTGCGCGGTCATGCCATCGAGTGCCGCATCAATGCGGAGATTCCGCAGAAGAACTTTATGCCAAGCCCCGGCGTGGTGAAGCACCTGCATCTGCCGGCCGGCAACGGCGTGCGCGTGGATACGGCGCTCTACACCGGATACCGCATCCCGTCGGAATATGATTCCATGATCGCCAAAGTCATCGTCCATGCACCGGACCGGAACGCGGCGATCCAGAAGATGCGCTCCGCGCTGGATGAGATGGTGATCCTCGGCGTGGAGACGAACCTGGACTTCCAGTTCCAGATCATGCGCAATCCGGAGTTCTGCGAAGGCAGGGCGGACACCGGGTTCATCCAGCGGATGCTGAGGCTGGACTGATCCGGATATCATTAAGAAAGAAGTGAATGAAATGTATAAAGTAGATTTAAACAGCGACCTGGGCGAGAGCTTCGGACGCTATACCCTTGGGATGGATGAGAAGATCATCCCCCTTATTTCCTCGGCGAATATCGCCTGCGGATTCCATGCGTCAGACCCGGTGGTGATGATGCAGTCCGTAAGCCGCACAAAGGCGGCGGGCATCCGCATCGGCGCGCATCCGGGATTCCCGGACCTGATGGGATTCGGACGCCGGAACATGGTGATCTCGCCGGAAGAGGCGAAGGCCTATACGCTGTATCAGATCAGCGCCCTGGGCGGCATGTGCCGTGCACAGGGAATGAAGCTGCAGCATGTGAAGCCCCACGGCGCATTCTATAATATGGCAGCGAAGGATTACGAACTGTCGAAAGCGATCTGTGAAGCCGTTAAAGCGTATGACCCGGGACTGATCGTCATGGGCCTCTCCGGAAGTGAGACGATCCGCGCGGCAAAAGACCTGGGGCTTAAGACTGCAAGCGAAGTGTTCGCGGACCGCGGCTATGAGGAGGACGGAAGCCTCGTCAACCGGAAGAAAGAAGGCGCCTTCATCCGCGATGAGGATGAGGCTATCGCCCGCGTGGTGCGCATGGTGAAGGAAGGCAAAGTGACCGCCGTTACCGGAAAAGATATTGATATCCAGGCGGATTCCGTGTGCGTGCACGGGGACGGCGAGAAAGCGCTGCTCTTCGTGGAGAAGATCCGCAGTGCGCTGAAAGAAGAGGGGATCCAGATCGCGCCGCTTGACGAGATCTGTAAATAACCCGGTAGTTAATAGTGACATTTATCCCGGACAGGAGATCAGGTCGTATGACCGCTCCTGATCCGGGATTTTTTACGGTTAAACACTAAAAACTTATTGATAAAACATAAAATTTTGGTTATGATATTAAAAAGATCTGATAAAGGAGGAGTATATATGGTTATAAGACCGGATTATATTCAGGCGATCAGGCCTTTTATAGATCAGCCATTAGTAAAGATACTTGCCGGTGTGAGGAGATGCGGCAAGTCCACTATTTTTGAAATGCTTGCGGACGAACTGAGAAACCGCGGGATACCGGATGAAAGGATCATCCAGAAACGATATACGGAAATGGATATTCCTGACGACATTTCTGCAAAAGATATGTATAACGAACTTACAGACTGTATACGTGGAAAAGGACATTGTTATCTTCTGCTGGATGAGATCCAGGAAGTAAGCGGATGGGAGAAGTGTGTAAACAGCCTTCTGGAAGGACAGGATGCTGATATTTATGTGACAGGGTCTAATTCCAGACTGATGTCCAGTGAACTGTCGACCTATCTGACCGGGCGTTTTGTATCGATCCCTGTGTATACCCTGTCGTTCAGGGAGTATCTCGATTTTAAAAAAGGCGATTTCCGCCCGGAAAAGGAACTGCTGGAAGAATATATCCGTTTCGGCGGATTTCCGGTTATCGCGCTGGGCAGCTATGATGAGCAAAACGCATATCAGATCGTAAACGGAATTTATCATACGGTGATTTCAAGAGACATTGTTAAACGCCACCGCATCAACCGGCAGGATCTTTTTGACCGGGTTGTTAAGTACATCCTTGAAAATATGGGGAAACCCTTTTCCGCGAATTCTATATCAAAGTTTTTAAAAAGCGAGCACCGCACTGTGTCTGTTGAGTCGATCTATAATTATCTGCACTGGCTGGAGCAGGCGTTCATCATTTATCCGTGCCGCCGTTATGATATCCAGGGAAAAAGCCTCCTGAAGACACAGGAAAAATACTATCTGGCGGATGTCACTTTGAAATACTGTCTTCTGGGATACAACCGTAAAATGCTGGACGGCGCACTGGAAAATATTGTTTTCCTTGAGATGAAACGGCGGGGGTATGATGTCTGTATCGGAAAGAACGGCACAAAGGAAATTGATTTTATCGGTGTGCGCAGAGATGAAAAAGTGTATGTGCAGGTCTGCGTACAGCTGCCGGAAAATTCGGACAGAGAAATCGGGAACCTGATGGAGATCCCGGATCATTATCCGAAATATGTAGTTACGATGAACGGGATGGATACGGGAATAGATAATGGGATAAAGATTGTACATCTGGCAGATTTCCTTCTGGCTGAGGTGTGGTGATCATTGCAGGGAGTGAATATACATGAGTAAAAAAGATGAAAAAACAAATGTGATGCGTCTTCTGGAGCAGAAGAAGATCCCGTACAACAGTTATAATTATCTGAGCACCGGAGCCATTAGCGGCACGGAGGTCGCAAAGGCGCTGGGGGAGGATCCGGATATTGTATTTAAGACGCTGGTTACAGAAGGAAGATCAAAAGAACATTATGTGTTTGTGATCCCTGTGGAGAAGGAACTGAATCTGAAGAAGGCGGCGAAGAGCGTGGGCGAGAAGAGTATTGAAATGATCCGGCAGAAAGAACTGTTTCCGCTGACCGGATATGTGCACGGCGGCTGCTCGCCGATCGGCATGAAAAAGCCGTTTACAACGACGATTGACGAAAGTGCGGCCGCGCACGAAAAAATCATCTTCAGCGCGGGAAAGATCGGCTATCAGGTCGAAGTGGCGCTGGAAGACCTGAAGAAGATCGTTCGGTTTCAGCTCGCGGATGTGACAGAGTAAAAGAAGGGTTCCTGTTCTAAAATGACATTGTATAAAATCAATCTCATTTTAGGACAGGTTTTTTATTTTGTTGAAACTTTTTTGGATATCCTGGCATCTAATATGTGAAAGGAGTTTTAACATGATCTATTCAAACGATGAGTATTCCATTGCAGCCAGGGCAATACGGGGAGATTCCGGTGCATATGAAATGCTGCTTAAAAAGTATGAGTCTTATTTTTATAAAATTGCCTACCTGTATACAGGGAATGCGCATGATGCAATGGATGTGGTCCAGGAAAGCGTTTTTCAGGGATTTATCAAAATAAAGCATCTGAGGCATCCCGAGAAATTTCTGCCGTGGATGAACAGCATTGTTGTAAACCAGGCACTGCAGTATAGGCGAAAGCAGAAAAAATATGATTATTCCGGAGAACTCAGTGAAATTCCGGATGAGAGGGCCGGCTCTC
Source organism: uncultured Mediterraneibacter sp. (assembly GCA_944376685.1). Classification (GTDB taxonomy): domain Bacteria; phylum Bacillota; class Clostridia; order Lachnospirales; family Lachnospiraceae; genus Mediterraneibacter. Next base: position 26,314 of record CALWDN010000005.1, read on the forward strand.
CGGAGATGAAAATCGATTTGAACAGAGCATTAAAGAAACTTCGAAAGGCATATCGTGAATGTATTGTACTGAAATATTTTTACGATAAGCCGGTCAAAGAGATATCTCTGATAATGGGGGCTTCAGAAAACACTGTAAAAACATATCTTTCCAGAGGAAAGAAAGAATTGAAAGAATTGTTGAAGGAGGATTATTTTGAGGATTGACGATATATTATCAAATATTGAAATACCGGATGATCTGAATGCCGTTGTACAGAATTCCATATGTGATGCAGAGATGTACAGAAGGAAAAGACAGAGATATAACCGTATATTTGCGTCCTCTGCGGCAGCTGTATTTGTAATGTTTACAAGCCTCATAATAGGGCAGCCTGCATGGGCGCGCAGTATTCCGTTTATTGCAAATGTTTTTGACTATGTTAATGAGAACCTGATCGTGAAGGGACAATTTACACCTTACGTCACAAATATCAATGAGACAGTGCAAAGCAACGGGATAGGGATTACAATAACAGAAATATACTGTGACGGAGAGAATTTATTTATCAGTTATAATATCAATAGTTGCGAAAGCTTTTCTGATCTCGCAGATACGACGTATATGGGGAATCAGATAGAACTGGACCAGACAATAACAATTACAATTACTGACGGCGACAGCGTGCCTGTCAGCCTGGATGATATCGGAAATGGACAGTACGTTTACGGACAATTTACAGATGACCACAATTATGTCGGTGCATCATCATATCTGCAGGAGAAAGAAGCTTTCCCGGAAAAATTTACGGCAGATATATGCATTGACGAGGTCAGGATCCTGTCGGACAGAGAAGTAAACCGGGATTGTGCCATAGCTGGGAACTGGAGATTTTCGATCCCTGTGGAGGTGAATCGGACAGATCTGTCGGTATTGTATCCGGATGTTGAAAACAGGGGACATACGATTGACAAGATTACAGTTTCACCGTTTTTAGTCAGCGTTTATACCTCATATCCGGATATCTACAGCGACAGGAAATATATAGACTATGATGTCGTCTGTTTCAGTGACCTGTCAGATGTGCCTCTGGCATGTAATGGCATAGCCGGTGATACACAGGCATTTTACAAGTTTAACAGGGCGGATATGAAAGGAAGTTTACGGATATATGTTGTGGATTACGCGGAGATGAGGGAAAAGGGCGAAAATACAACGGATGAAAATGTTATTAAGAAATATGCGATCACAGATACGGTTATTCAACTAGATTAATGAACGACGGAGTCTCCGGTGAAAGGAGGCTCCGTTTCTTTATGCTTTTTAATGACATGGCCATGACAATATGCTATATTTATTAAATGGGCAATCAGGTTTCAAAGAAAGGCGGTGAGAGGATATGGCCCGATATACATGCAGGCGTATACTGACGGGGCTCCTCTCTCTTTTTGTCCTTATTACGGTTACGTTTTTCCTGGTCCGCATCATCCCGGGAAGCCCGTTCCAGAGGGGCGGGGTGTCGGAGTCGGTGGTGGAGGCCATCGAGCAGGAGTATGGCCTGAATGAGCCGCTCTTTACACAGTATCTTTCCTATATCGGCGGTGTGCTGCACGGGGATCTCGGAATTTCCTATCAGGATCCGGCCGTCCGTGTGACGGAAGTCATCGCGCGGGCGTGGCCGGTCACGGCTTCTGTAGGCGCCGCTGCGCTGATCGTTTCTCTGATCCTGGGAACCGGCCTTGGGATCCTGAGCGCCGTGTCGGGACGGAGAAGCGTGAAACAGGTGATCTCAGCCGGCGGCATGATCGCGGCGGGAATCCCCGGTTTCGCGGCGGCCATCCTGCTGATGCTTGTATTCAGTGTGAAATTAAAGCTTCTCCCGGCGTCCGGACTTTTAAGCCCGGTCCATTACATCCTGCCGGTGGCGGCGCTCTCGCTGTATCCGGCGGCCATGGTCTCGCGGCTGGTCAGCAGTACGCTGGAGACGGAGCTTACGAAAGATTATGTGCTGTTTGCCAGGGCCAAAGGGCTTGGCAGGCGGCAGGTCATATTTACACATGCGCTGAAAAATGCGTATCTTCCGGTTATCAATTATATCGGCCCGGCGTCTGCATCCCTGTTGACGGGAAGCTTCGTGGTGGAGAGCATTTTCACTATACCCGGCCTGGGGCGGGAGTTCGTCGGATCGATCACAAACCGGGATTACACGCTCATCCTTGGGCTTACGGTCTTCATGGGGGCGGTGGTGATCCTTGTAAATCTTATTACGGACCTGCTGTGCGCGTGGCTGGATCCGAAGACCCGGAGGGCATACCGGGAGGAGCGCGCATAAACGGAAAGGAGGGCACGTCATGCTGAAGCGGATCAGACAGCAGTGGAAAACATACATGGGCGGCAGTCGGATGGCGGCGGCCGGATGCATCGTACTCGCGGTCTGGATCCTGCTGGCGGTGATGGTGCCGCTTGTCAGTCCCTGGTCGTATTCCGCGCAGGATGCGCAGATCCGGAACCAGGGCGTTTCCCTGCTCCACTGGTTCGGGACGGACCGGTTCGGACGGGATCTGTTTACGAGAGTGTGGTACGGCGCCGGCATCAGCCTTACTGTGGGGATCGCCAGCGCACTGATCAATGGTGCGATCGGTGTGCTCTATGGTGCGGTGTCCGGTTTCGCAGGCCGGCATATGGATCTGATCCTGATGCGGATCGCGGACATCATTTCCGCCATTCCGTCCATGCTCTATGTGATCCTGCTTACCCTGGTCATGGGGGCGGGGATCGGAAGCATGATCCTGGGACTCTGCGTGGCAGGATGGATCGGCATGGCGCGGATGGTCCGGGGAGAGATCCTGAAACTCAAAGAAATGGAATATGCTTACGCGGCCCGGATGGAAGGGATCCGTCCGCTGCGCATCCTGTTGCGGCATCTGCTGCCGAATGCGGCGGGGACGATCATCGTAAACCTGATCTTTCTCGTTCCCCAGGCGATTTTTACGGAAGCATTCTTAAGCTTCCTGGGCGTGGGGATCGAGGCGCCGGCGGCCAGCCTGGGAACGATCATCCAGGAGGCGAGGAGTCAGATGATGCTTTACCCGCAGCAGATGGTCTTTCCCCTGCTGGTGCTCTGCGTGATGCTGCTCGCCCTGAATATGGCGGGGACGGCGGCTGAGCAGAAGGCAGGAGGCCGCATGGAGACTGTGAGAGGAAGAGAAGACCGATGAATGTGCTGGAAGTAAAGAACCTGAGTGTGCAGTACCCGGGGACGGAAGGCGCATCAGAGATCGTGAAGGATATCAGTTTTACAGTAGAAGAAGGCGGCATCACCGGGATCGTCGGCCAGTCCGGTTCCGGGAAAAGCACGGCTATGCTGGCGGTGATGGGGCTGCTGGACGGACGCGCGTCCGTGCAGTACGGGCAGATCACGGTGAACGGGAAGGCGCCCGCACCGGGGCGGAATATCGCCATGATCTTTCAGGATTCATTAAGCTGCCTGAATCCGTCCGTGAAGATCGGGCGGCAGATCACGGAAACCGTCCGGACGCGGAAAGGCTGTGGCAGGAAAGAGGCGGCGGCCCGCGCAGAAGAACTGCTGGAGACAGTCGGGATCCGCAATCCTGCGCTCCGGATGCGGCAGTATCCCTTTGAACTGTCCGGCGGAATGCGTCAGCGGGTAGTGCTGGCCATCGCCCTGGCCTGCGAGCCGGACCTGATCATCGCGGATGAGCCGACCACGGCGCTGGATGCGGTGGTGCAGGCACAGATCCTGCAGCTCCTGCGACGGATCGTGCGGGAGACCGGGACGGCCCTCCTGCTGGTCAGCCACGATATGGGCGTGACGGCGGCCATGTGCCGGAATGTGTATGTGATGCACGGCGGCAGGATCATAGAAGAGGGAACCGCAGAGGATATTTTCTATGATCCGTCAGAAGAATATACGAAGCAGCTTCTTAAGGATGCGAAAGGCGGCAGGCTGCGGGAGAAGGAAAAAAGAAATGCGGATGATCCGGAGAGCGGGGAAGAGGCGCTGATCCGGATGACGCATGTGACGAAAATATTTGATGCGGATGAAGGCGTCCGAGATGTGTCTCTGGAGATCCGAAAAAGTGAGATCCTGGCCCTGGTCGGGGAGAGCGGGAGCGGCAAGACGACGGCGGCCCGGATCCTGACCGGCATGCTCCGGGAAGATGCAGGCCGGCTTTATTACAGAGGGCGGATCCCGCAGCGGGGACGGAGGATGGATTCGTTTGGCGGAAAAGTTCAGATGGTGTTCCAGGATCCCTATGCATCGCTGAACCCATGTCTGACCGTGCGCCAGGCACTCTCTGAGGCGCTGGACGCGGCGGTGCGCCTTGGCGGTCATGATGCGGGAGATGCAGATGCAAGAGTGGCCGGGCATCCTTTGTCAGAACAGGAAAAAGAGGAGCGGATCCGGAAGATCCTTGCTCTGACCGGACTGTCTTACGGCGATGCAGACCGTTATCCCCATGCCTTTTCCGGCGGGCAGCGGCAGCGCATCGGCATTGCCCGGGCACTGATCACAGAGCCCGAAGTGCTGGTCTGTGATGAAGCGATTTCCTCGTTGGATGCGACCACGCGGGAGCAGATCCTGGAACTGCTCTTCCGGGTCCAGAGAAAGATCGGGTTCGCCTGCCTGTTCATTTCCCATGATATGCACGTGGTGCGCAGGATCAGCGACCGGATCGCCGTGATGTACGGCGGACAGATCGTGGAGACGGGAAGGACCAAAAAGGTCTGCTCCGATCCCTGGCATCCGTATACGAAGCTGCTTTTAGAGGCGGTTCCGGAGCCCGATCCGGTCCGGGCGAAGAAGATAAAATCCGGCCCGGTAAAGGAGGCTGCCGGAACGGATCAGTCCGATGCGGCGGAGGCATGCTGCCCGTTCGCGGGACGCTGCGGATATGCCCTGGAATGCTGCCGGCGGGAGAGGCCGGAGCAGTATGCATTCGGAGACAGGGGCGTGTCCTGTTTCCTTTATTCGGATGAACACAGCGGACGCCGCAGCGGTGCGTACCGGATGACGTCCCAGATATAAGAAAAGGATACGATAAGATGAAGAAACGGATTACAGCAGTAATTTTAATATTGGCCCTGGCCTGCTCCTGTGTGCTGCCCGGATGCGTGACGGCGGACCCGGCTCCGGAGAATGCAGGGAGGAAGGCCATCACGGTGGCAGTCAGCAGCGATACAGGCTCCATGGATCCGGCAGGGTCCATCGCCCTTACCTACCTTGCCTATTCGGTGAGCGCGCTGGATGAGCTGCTGACCTTTGATGAAGAGGGAGAGATCGATTACCGGGCGGCCGAGAGCTATGAGGTAAATGAGGATTCTACGGAATGGACCTTCCATCTGCGCGAGGATGCACGGTGGTCCGACGGCACTCCCGTGACGGCTGCGGATTTCCTGAATACCATCACCCGTGCCCTGGATCCGGCCTCCGGGAGCGGCTATGCGAATTATCTGTTCCCCATTGAGAATGCGGAAGCCATCTACAACGGGGAGGCAGAACCGGACAGTCTGGGCGTGGAGGCGTCCGACGATTACACTCTGGTCTTTCATCTGGCTGAACCCTGTGTTTATTTCCTGGATCTTCTGAGGCTGCCTGTCTATACGCCGTCCTGTGCAAAGTATGCGGACTCCGCGGAGAGCGGATGGGACCGGGATCCCGGGACCAGCCTGGCAAACGGGCCGTTCCGTCTGGAGAAATATGTGCCGGACCAGTATTTTATCCTGGAGAAGAATGAATACTACTGGAATGCGGATGCGGTAAAGCTTGACCGGATCACTTATCGCTTTTTTGACGATACTCAGGCCATGGCGAATGCCTATGAAGCCGGCGAGGTGGATGTGGCTACTTCTCTCTCCTCAACGGTCATGGAGATGTACGAGGGGCAGGAAGACCTCTTCGTCACAGACCTGATCGCCACGCGGTACATTTATATGAACCTGAACGTGGAGCCGCTTGATGACGTCCGTGTCCGGGAAGCCGTCAATCTGGCCATTAACCGGGAAGATCTGTGCACCATCGTGGGCAGTGATACGGAGCCCGCCTATAACCTGGTGGCTAAATATATGAAAGACCGGAATACAGGCGGATACTTTGTGGATGAGGCGGAGCAGCCCTTTGAGGAAAATGTGGAGCGCGCCCGGGAGCTGCTGGCGGAGGCCGGCTATCCGGACGGGGAGGGATTCCCGGAACTGACGTATAAATATCCGACGCTTGAGATGGATTCCGTCACCGCCCAGGTGGTCCAGGAGCAGCTGAAGAACAATCTGGGCATCACGATCCGTCTGGAAGCCCAGGAACTGCAGGCCAATTATTCATCGCGGCATGCGGGGGACTTTGATCTCTGCCGGATGAACTGGACGGCGGATTTTGCCGATCCTTATACCTATCTCTCCATGCTCATGTCCAACAGCACCTATAACTGCAGCGGTATCTGCGATCCGCAGTATGATGAGCTGGTGGCGCAGTCCGGTTCGGAGTCTGATCCGGCGGCGCGGGCGGATCTGATGCACCGGGCGGAGCAGCTGGCGGTGGGAGAACAGTTTTACATTATCCCCCTCTATGCCATGAAGAGCGTGAACCTGGTGAACCCGGAGGTGACGGGGATCCGTCAGATCCCGGCCAGCGGTTCACTGGAATACCGGTATGCGGATATCGGATAAAAAGGGAGAAGAGAGATGGACGACAAATCGATCGTAGAGATGGCGGTCCTGGCGGGCGAGATCATGCTGCGAAGCGGCGCGGAGACGTACCGTGTGGAAGATACGATGAAGCATATCCTGGGTACTACCGGTACGGCCGAAGCGGAGGCGCTTGTCATGCTGACGAGCATCATGGTCACGGTCAGCCGTCCCGGGGAGGATACTGTCACTGTCATGCGGCGCGTATATGACCGGGGAACCAATATGCACCGCATCGTTGAGGTCAATGAGATCTCGAGAAGAGACGGCGGGGGGGAACTGACGGCGGAAGAGACGATGGAAAGGCTGAAGTCGGTCCGGGGGAAACAGTACAGCACATGGATGTACAATCTGGCCACCGTCATGGTGCCGGCCGGGTTTGCCCCGCTCTTTGGCGGAGGACCTGCGGAGTTTGTCTCCGCCGCAGCCGCAGGTGTGATCCTGGCGGTCCTGATGACCATCGGGAAACGGATCCGGCTGGGCGGATTTGTCCTCAACGTGCTGTGCGCGGCAGGCGTTGCGGCTGCGGCTGCCGTACTGAAGGTAACGGAGCCGGTCGTAAATATGGATACGGTCATCATCAGCAGCATTATGCCGATGGTGCCCGGCGTGGCGATCACCAACGCCATCCGGGATACGCTCCGGGGCGATTACATTTCCGGAGGGGCGAGGGCGCTGGAAGCGTTCGTGACGGCTGCGGCTGTGGCGATCGGTGTCGGCGCGGGCATAGCCTCTGTAAATATCCTGTGGCAGGGAGGTGTACTGCTGTGACGGATCTTATATTGGCGATTCTTGGAAGTTTTATTGCGATCATCGGTTTCGCGGTGCTGGTGGAGACCCCTCGGAAATACGTGCTGCAGGCGGGGATTGCCGGAGCCTGCGGAGGCGGCGTCTATTTCTTCAGCTCGCAGAGCGGCCTGGATGTGGTGATGGCCAGCTTTCTTTCAGCCCTGGCCATTTCCCTGCTGGCGCACATTTTTGCAAGGATCTTCAAGGCGCCGGTCACGGTGTTCCTGATCGCGGGGATCCTGCCAACGGTGCCGGGCGCCGGGATGTACCGGACGGTGTATTACATCATTGCGGACGACCGGACCCATGCGGCTTATTATCTGGTACAGACGCTGGAGATCGCGGGCGTGATCGCACTGGCGATCTTTATCATGGACGCGCTGTTCCGGCTGCGGCCGCGTAAGGACATCAGCAGGCCGGGGGTGAGCGGACGATGATGGAACTTGTAACAGGCGGAAGCGGCAGCGGAAAATCCGCTTATGCAGAGGAACGGATCTGTACGCTCCACCGGGGACTGTGCGAAGAGCAAAATACAGAAATCCCGCTGTACTATATCGCGGATATGATCCCGTACGGTCGGGAGACGGAGAAGAAGATCGGGAAACACCGGCAGCAGCGTGCGGGAAAAGGATTTGTCACGCTGGAATGGTATGTGGATCTGCCGGGGAAGCTTTCCGGCGCCGGACTGGAAGGCCTTACAGAGGTCGGGGCAGAAAATCAAAGCGGCGCCTGTGTGCTGCTGGAATGTGTCTCCAACCTGACAGCCAATGAGATGTATGAACCCGGCGGCGCAGGCGTCCATACGGTGGAGCGCATCACGGAGGGTGTGCGGATGCTGCGGGAGCGGTGCGCACATCTCGTGGTTGTTACAAACGACGTGTTCCGGGAGAGCGTGCCGGATTCGGACGAGATGGCGCAGTATAAGAAAAATCTGGGCGCGGTCAACCGCGCGCTTGCACAGATGGCGGATCGGGTGACGGAAGTCGTCTTCGGCCGGCCGGTCTGTGTAAAGGGTGAAGAGGCCGGAAAGACCGTCCGGACGACAGATGAAGGAGCGGATGCAGGAATGGTTTTGATTACAGGCGGGGCATATCAGGGAAAGCGTGAATTTGCAAAAGAAAAATATAAGTTCAAAGAATGGGCAGACGGCGCGGTATGTGGGATGGATGAGATCGGATCCTGCCGCGTGCTGGATCATTTTCACCTGTTTATCCGCCGGTGGCTGCAGGCGGGAAAGACGCAGGAAGAACTGATCCGACTGCTTCTTGAGCAGGACGAGGATCAGCAGGATGAGAAGCGGATCATCATCTGTGACGAGACCGGGTGCGGGCTGGTGCCGGTCGATGCCTTCGAGCGGGAATACCGGGAAGCGGCCGGCCGGATCTGTACAGCGCTTGCGGAACATGCGGATGAAGTATACCGCGTGGTCTGCGGGATCGGGATGAGAATAAAATAAAGGAGCGTATCAGATATGCTGAATGAACTGGAACAGGTGAAGCCTGCGGATATTGAAAAGAGAAGTTTTGAGATCATTACGGAAGAACTTGGCGATAAGATCCTGACGCCGGGGACGGAACCGATCGTTAAGCGATGCATCCACACAAGCGCGGATTTTGACTATGCGGACAATCTGGTCTTTTCCGGCCAGGCGGTGGAGAAAGCGCTGGCGGCGATCCGGGACGGCGCGTCCATCGTGACGGACACCCAGATGGCAAAAGCCGGGATCAATAAGAAACGGCTGGCGCAGTACGGCGGGGAAGTACTCTGCTTCATGTCTGACGAGGACGTGGCGCGGACAGCAAAGGAGAACGGAACAACGCGGGCGGCGGCCTGTATGGATAAGGCGGCGGATCTGTACGGAGACCGGAAGCTGATCTTTGCAGTCGGAAATGCGCCGACAGCGCTGGTACGGCTTTATGAACTGATCCGGGAGGGGAAGATCCGTCCGGAGCTCATCATCGCCGTGCCGGTGGGATTTGTCAATGTGGTCCAGTCGAAGGAACTGATCCTGACGCTTCAGGATATCCCGCATATTGTGGCCAGGGGAAGAAAAGGCGGCAGCAATATCGCGGCATGCATCTGCAATGCGCTTCTGTATATGCTGTGACCGCCGGACGGTTTATCATTATGGATGTGGAAAGGGTGACATAAAATGGAGAAAGCATATTTTCCGATGTTCATCGATCTGACCGGGAAGAAGATCCTGGTCGCGGGCGGCGGCGCCATCGCCCTGCGGCGCGTGCGGACGCTGCTCCGATTTGGGGCGGATATCCAGGTGACCGCGCCGGAATTCTGTGAAGAGATGAAACGTCTTGAAAAAGAGAAAAAGATCACCTCAAAGTACAGAGAATACCGAAGCAGTGACATAGACGGGATGCAGATCGTGCTGGCTGCGACGGATGACCGGGCGGTGAACCGCAGGATCCGGGAGGACTGCCGGAGCGCCGGGATCATGGTCAACGTGGCGGATGACAGAAGCCTCTGCGACTTCTATTTTCCGTCTGTGGTCATGACAGATGACGCAGTGATCGGGATCAGCGGAGACGGCAGCGACCACGCAGGGGTAAAAGAGACGCGCAGGCGGATCGAGAAAGCCTGCAAAGCGGAGAAAGATTCACTTTACTGACCGGAATGGTGAATTGTAAATGGATGGAAACAGAGAAAGGATTTAACAGATCATGGGAATAAAACGACTGGAGATCGACCGTGAGGACATGCTTGCCCTGACCCGGCGCATGACGGTAAAGCGTTCATCGATCACAAGAATCGCAGGGGCATATATCGATCCGGACGGATTTGTGGACGGGACATTCAACACCCGTTTCCTGAAACTGTCCGGATCCGACCAGGCGAAAAATCTGGAAATCGCAAAGACGATCCCCTTTGCGGATACGAACCGGAATCTGAAGCGCTTTGTCGTTCCTGATGAAAACCGCGGAAATGGAAGCCTCTGGCAGCTGCTCATGGGCGCCCGGGCCGCAGGACTGGAAAATGATTCACTGCTGGATGTGTTTTATGACATCATGGCGGAGAAGTATCGGTCCGGCCGGGAATATGGAGTTTTTCTCTTCCATGACCGGTATGATATCCCGGCGAAGGCCGCGGACCATGAGCGGCTCGGGGAGTCGGAAAATATTTTTGAATATCTGATCTGCGCCGTCTGCCCGGTGAGCGGCGATTATGAACCGGGAGAGCCGGAGTGCGGGTTCCTGTTCCCGGCTTACTCGGACGGCGGCGCCCTGATGAACTGTATTGATATTTATCAGGCGGATGAGAAGCATCCGCATGAGGAACTGGAGAATATCCTGCTTGGAAAATAAAAATGAGCCAGGCGGCACAGTAGTCCTGCACCGCCTGGCTCAATTATGTGTATCAGTATCGGTTCATTCTAAGCATCATTGTCCGGGATCAGTTCCAGCAGTTTCCGGGCTGCCTCTACCGGGAAATCGTCTGCCGGCGGATTCTCCGCCCATTCATGCAGCAGCGCGTGGGTGTTGCCGCTCTGGGGGAGCATATATCCTGATTCGCGGAGCAGGTCTTCGTTTACCAGCCGGACCGATCTTGCCACAGCGGTCATGAGCCGGTAAAGGGCATCATCATCTGTGGATGCGGCGATCTGCGCGGCTGTTTTTTCCTGTGTCGCTTTATTCTTTATCATCCGATAAGATTCTGTGAGAACAGAATCTTCTTTTTTCTGCTGAGGCGGATATTCAAGCGGGACCATGGAGATCGCACCGCCGGGACAGGCATCGGCACAGTCGCCGCAGCCGGTGCATTTGCTGATGTCAATGATACTGTCTTCTGTGTCCGTAGCGCCTGTCGGACAGACATACAGGCACAGGCAGTCTTTCGTACACAGGCGAAGATTTCGTACGGCAATCCTTGTTTTCATGCGGAATTCCTCCCTTCTATTTTATCGAATTTCCAGGCGGGAACTTTGCATACCGGGCAGAGTTCGGGCGGCGTATTGCCTACATAGGCAAATCCGCATACCGAGCAGACCCAGATCTGCGTGTTTCTGAGAAATGCGCTTCCCTCCCGTTGGTAACGCTGTACCAGGGAATTGAGGATCACGGTCACTTTCTGTCCCCACACGCATACGCGCTGCGTTCCGCGGTCGCCGGCTGTCTGTGCGGCGCTCTGGACTGCAGGATAGCCAGTGGTCAGATCATTCTCAAACAGAGAGAGAAGATGAGTGAGATCCCCATCGGGCTCGTCCGGTGTAACCGCCGCGAAGTAAGCGGCAATCTCGCGAAACAGACCGGCTTCTTCATTTTTGTACTGTTTCTCGCATCCCCGGGCAAGATTCGAACACAGAGCGGAAAGTTCTCCGGCGGTAAGCCGATGCATTTCCTCTGTGCTGTGCGCAGCAGTTGTGCGGGCAGGTGCTGCTTCCGTTGGATCGGTGCGGGCCGGAGTGATAGAGCCTGCGGTCGTTTTTGGGGGACTGAACAGAGATTTTGCCGCACCACACAGAGGGCAGACCCATGAATCAGACAGTTCAGAAAATGGTATTCCTTCTGCAGAATCATCGTAAACATATCCGCAGATTGAGCAGACATATTTCATAAATTTTTACCTCCTTTTTTATTAAGTTAAGTCCACCATAATCATAAAAAAAGATTATGTCAAGCATTAGATCCTGATTGCGTACGCAGGATGACAGAATACGGAAAAAATGACGGTTCATGGATCCGGAGATGTATCATATCAGTTAAAACAGACCCGGATCCCGCGCAGAAACTGGCGGGTGAGTCCCGGATCATCAGTAAGAAAAAGAGGTATGCGCGATGAAACACAGAGAACTGATCGGTAAGATGACACTGGAAGAGAAAGCTGCCCTTCTTTCCGGAAAAGGCGAGTGGCAGACATGGAACTTTGACCGCCTTGGGATCCCGTCCGTCTACTGTTCGGACGGGCCTCACGGCATCCGCAAGCAGGCCGGGGCGGGTGACCATCTGGGCCTGAACCCCTCCCTGCCGGCGACCTGTTTCCCGACGGCGGCGACCATGGCGAACAGCTGGAATCCGTCGCTGGGGGAGCAGATCGGTGAGGCACTGGGCGAGGAAGCAAAAGCCCAGGGGGTTCACGTGGTGCTGGGGCCCGGACTTAATATTAAAAGAAGCCCGCTGTGCGGCAGAAACTTTGAGTATTTTTCCGAGGATCCTTATCTGGCGGGCAAGATGGCGGCGGGATATGTACGCGGCATCCAGAGCAAAGGCGTGTACGCCTGCCCGAAACATTTCGCAGTGAACAGCCAGGAACTCCGGAGAATGGCTATGAATGCGGTGGTGGATGAACGGACGTTAAGAGAGATCTATCTGACCGGATTTGAGATCGCAGTCAAAGAGGGTGATGCCCGTGCACTGATGACCAGCTATAACCAGGTAAACGGCACTTATTCAAACGAAAGCAGCCATCTGCTCCGGGATATCCTCCGGGGAGAGTGGGGATACGACGGACTTGTGATCACTGACTGGGGCGGATCCAATGACCATGTCAAAGGCGTGGAGGCCGGATCGGATCTGGAGATGCCGACGCCGGGCATGGATTCTGCAAGGCAGATCGTCCGGGCGGTGAAAGACGGCAGGTTGAAAGAAGCGGCAGTGGATGAATGTGTGGACCGGCTGCTGGAGGCGGCGCTGACGCTGGTGGATAAAAATGCGTCTCAGCCGGCCGCGGGAGATGCGGGCGACTTTGACAAAGATGCACATCATGCCCTGGCGCGGAGAGCTTCAGCGGAGAGTGCAGTGCTTCTTAAAAACCAGGGGAAGATCCTGCCGCTGAAACCCGGGACACGGGTGGCGCTGATCGGTGATTTTGCATTTGATCCCCGGTATCAGGGCGCAGGCTCTTCCATGGTAAATACGATCAGGCTGGACAAGATGTCGGAACTGATCGGCGAGTATGACCTGACAGTCGCAGGCATGGCCAGGGGATATAAACGCTCCGGGGAAGCGGACAGTGTGTTGGAGAAGGAAGCGGTGGATCTGGCCAGATCTGCGGATGTGGTGCTGTACTGTTTCGGTCTGGATGAGATGAGTGAGTCCGAGGGTGTGGACCGCACGCATATGAGGATCCCCCAGAATCAGATCTCGCTGCTGGAGGCTATGGCGAGAGTCAATGAGAAGATCGTCGGCATCCTGAGTGCAGGCGCCGCAGTCGAGATGCCCTGGCAGACCAACCTGAGGGCCCTGCTCCATGGTTATCTGTGCGGGCAGGCGGGAGCCGGCGCCATGCTGGATATCATCACCGGAAAGGTCAATCCGTCCGGAAGGCTGAATGAAACTTATCCGCTCCGTTATGAAGATACGCCGGCGTTCCGGTATTATCCGGCAGAACAGCGGAATTCCGAATACAGGGAAGCGCTGTATGTCGGTTACCGTTACTATGACACGGCAAAAGTGAGAGTGGCTTATCCGTTCGGCTTCGGACTTTCCTACACAGAGTTCACATACAGCGGCCTGACCGTAGATGCACAGGGAGCGGAATTTACCCTGAAAAATACAGGAAGCATGGACGGCGCGGAGACAGCTCAGATGTATGTGGGCAGGAAAGATGCGAAAGTCTTCCGCCCGGAGAAGGAGCTGAAAGGCTTTTGTAAGGTGTTCCTGAAAGCAGGGGAGAGCAGAAAGATACGCATCCCCTTCGACGATAAGACATTCCGTTACTGGAATGTGCGGACAAATAAATGGGAGGTGGAAGGCGGGACTTACACCATCATGATCGGCGCAAGCTGTCTGGATATCCGGCTGAGCGCGCAGACAGATGTGGAAGGAACAACAGAGTCGTATCCGTATTATACGAACCGCATGCCGTCCTATTATTCCGGCCTGATCAGCAAGGTAGAGGATGCGGAATTCCAGGAACTTCTGGGTTGTCCGATTCCGGACGGGAAGTGGAGCGGCGATCTGACGGTCAATGACGCGATCTGCCAGATGTATTACGCGAAGAGTCCGGTCGCGCGGTTCATATATAAGAAGCTGACACAGATGAAAAAGAAGAGCGAGGATGCCGGCAAGCCGGATCTGAATATCCTCTTTATCTACAACATGCCGTTCCGGGCTATAGCCAAGATGACCGGCGGTATGGTGAGCATGGAGATGGTCGAAGGCATCGTGACCATGGTCAACGGACATCTGTTCCGGGGACTGGGACATACCATCGCAGGATTCTTCCGCAACCGGCGGCAGAATAAAAAATATGTGAAGCAGATCACGCGGATGTAAAAAATTAAGGATGAGTTGCAGTATGGCCCGCAGCAGATCAGCAAAAAACCTGCAAAAGGAATAAACATATAGCGAAGGAGCAGGGACGGCATCATGGTTGATGCCGCCCTCCTGTATGTGTATTTGTCATCCTATTCTTCTGCTGCTTTATTAATGCATGTCATGGCATTCAGGCTTCTGGGGTACCCGATATAAGGCAGGCACTGGGAGACGACTCTGGTAAGAAAATCTTTATCATTCCCCAGGTTTATATTTCCTTTTGCGTGGGCGATGAGCTGTGGTTCGCATCCGCCCTGAGCGGACAGGAAGCAGAAAGTGATCATCTCTCGCTGCTTCAGGTCAAGTCCGGTGCGGGTGTAGTAGTCCCCGAAGCAGTTGTCCGCAAGCCACCGGTTGATATGCCCGGATTTCCATGCCTCTTTCATATGTTCTCCGAAGATGTCGGCCTGTGCCTGCGCACCTTTTTCCAGGCGGTCTTCCATGGTGGTCGTGGCCTGGCCTTCCAGCGGAAGCGCGATGCCGCGGCGCTTCAGGATATCATTGGCTGCATCGAGGAAAGGGCGTACGCGGCCGATCCCAAGATAATCCACAGCCTGATAGATGATTTCCTTAATCATTACCGGCGTCACTCCGGCATCCAGCGCGCGGGGGACTTCCGTGCGGAATTCATCGAGTCCCTGGCAGCCGAGAAGCGTGGCTGTGACAGCCATGTGGCGGGTGATATCGTCGAGTTGCTGTCCTTCTTCATTCACCACTTCATCAAAAGCAAAGTGTTCAAAACGTTCTGCAAATTCCGGATCTGTCTGATGATAATCGTTCATATCGAGTTCTTTTTTATTCATCTGTCTGCTCCTTTCGGGATGTAAAAATAAGTGCCTGTCTCTGGCTGTTTATATTATAAGTGTATCTGATCATCATGTCTAATACCTGGATATTATCATGATCAATGCCTGAAATGTATTGTCTGGCATAGAGGATACAGACACATAAAAAATGTTGGATGAAGAAAGAGGATTGATTAAATTATCCTGATTTGCTATGATGTATCTCGGTCAGTAAGCACCCTGATACATACATAGTAAAGAGAGGAAAGAAAATGGGTTCACTGCTTATCGCTGTTATCTACCTTGCATTTATAAGCCTGGGGCTGCCGGATTCCCTGCTCGGTTCCGCGTGGCCGACCATGCAGAATACATTTCTGGTCCCGTCGTCCTACGCCGGATATGTCTCCATGGCGATCTCGTGCATGACGATCATTTCCGCGCTGATGAGTCCGAGACTGATCCGGAGCATCCATACGAAATGGATCGTGGTTGTATCGACGGGATTAACCATCATCGGGCTGTTCGGATTCTCTTTTTCGGGACAGTACTGGATGCTTTTTCTGTTCGCTGTTCCCTATGGCCTGGGCGCCGGTTCGATCGACGCCTCGCTTAATCATTACGTCGCAGAGAATTATTCATCTTCGGTGATGAATTTCCTGCACTGCTTTTACGGACTGGGCGCAGTCATCAGCCCCAATATTATGGCGCTGGCGCTGAAATATGCGCACTGGAATGAAGGATACCGCTGGACGGCGTATGTACAGATCGGAATCCTTGCGGTCTGCATCCTGTCCCTGCCGCTCTGGGAAAATGCGAAAAAAGAAGAGAAGCTGGCGGCAGAGAAGCTTGCAGGGATCAGCGAGTCAATAAAGGTGCCCGGTGTGGTCCTGACCCTGATCGCATTTTTTGCCTACTGTGCGGGAGAGGCTACCGCTTTTCTGTGGACGTCCAGTTATTTTGCCGGAACAAAAACCGGGATGAGCGAAGGGCTCATCGCCGCGTTCGGTTCGCTGATCTTCGGCGGGCTGATGCTGGGGCGGCTGATTTCCGGTTTTGTCTCCAACCGGCTTGGCGACCGGATGCTGATCCGTATCGGGATCGCGGTTGAATTCGTGGGGATCATACTTATAGCACTGCCGCTGCAGGGCTACATAGCAGCCGCTGTCGGGTTCCTGATCACGGGAACGGGCATGGGGCCGGTCTATCCGGCGATCCAGCATATGGCTCCGGCGAATTTCGGAAGAAAATACAGTGCAGCCGTGATCGGCCTTCAGATGGCTTTTGCATATGTGGGCACTATGTTCATGCCGATGATATTCGGAAAACTGCAGGAGGCAGTCGGCATATGGATCATGCCGCTGTATCTGGCTATATTTGCTGTAATCAATATCTCCATGCTGGAAATTGCATATCGCAGGATTAAAAAAGAGGGGCGGATCCATGAGTGATCCGGCCCTCTTTTTTAATCCTGCGATATCGTATTGATCATGCACGGTATACCGTTTCCAGAAGATCCACGATCTTATCGATCCCGAGCAGGCTGGCATTTAAAAGCGCCTGGTGGGAATAGATGCTTCCCCATTCCAGTCCGGTGTATGTTTCATAATAGAATTTCCGTTCCCGGTCCGTCTTCCGGATCCGTTCAGCCGCTTTCTTCTCTGTCAGACCGTAGCGTTCGGCGATGCGCCGGATCCGGTCTTCTTTCTCCGCACAGATAAAGACATTGATGAGATCGGCTTTGTCCCTGAGGATGTAGTCGGCGCAGCGGCCTACGATCACACATGGGCCTTTCTGCGCAAGGCTCCGGATGATTTCGGACTGTTTCCGGAACACCCTTACATCGAGGGACGGCATATAGGAAGCTGTGGAAATGAAATTCGTGTAACTCATGGGTGTGACACTGTAGGCTGCCATAAAAGAGTCCAGGGAAGATTCATCCGCCCGCTCAACACTTTCTTTTGTATATCCCAGTTCATCCGCCGCCATGCTGATGAGCTGATTGTCATAGAGCGGGATCCCCAGGCGGGCAGCCAGCTTTTCACCGATCTCATGGCCGCCGCTTCCGAACTGCCGGCTGATCGTAATGACTTTGTATTCTGACATATTGATCCCTCCTTTACTATGAAAAAAGATACGGGTTTTTATTTGCTTTTATTATAACTCTGCGACGGGGAGGGGACAAGGCATTACGGAGCTTAAAAAAATAAAATAAAGTGCGTAAAGTATGGATTGACAAACAAGTAAATCTAAAATATACTAACGATAAGTAAATAATTAACTTACTTACCGAAAGGAACATAGTCATGTTATATCAATATTTGAAAGATAATTATATTCAGGGAGAACCTATTTTTACCGGAGATATTGATATCCCAGGGATGACGGAAGAGAATCTTAGATATCATTTAAAAAAATATACTGATAGTGGAATTATATGCCGATTTGAGCCGGGAGTATACTATTTTCCTAAAACAGATATTTTTGGTGAACGGATGGTTTTGTCCCCGGATACAGTAGCTGTTCACAAGTATATCTTACGCAAAGGAAAGCGCGTGGGATATTTTTCCGGTTATACATTGGCGAATCGTATGGGATTATCTACGCAGGTGCCGTTTACACAGGAGATATGCAGCAACTATGCTCCGGCATTGGTAAGGAAAATTACGATTAAAAACAGGCAATACATTCTCAGAAGACCAGTGGTGGAGGTGACGGAAGAAAATGTGTCGGTGCTGCAGTTTCTTGATTGTCTGAAGGATATTGAAAAATGTGCAGAGATGGATCTGGAGAAATGCGGAAAAATTTTGACAGAATATGCCAGAAAAAATGCTATTACAAAGAAAAGGCTCGACAAATATATTACAAATTATCCGACTAAAATATATAAAGCAATATATGAAACGGAGGTAGAATATGTATCTTCATAAGGATAAAGAAACTTTTAGTGATCGGACGTAATTTTATCAGGATTATTTTATAGAAGATGACAGGAGGCGATTGATATGGAATTGCGTGTGCTGAAATATTTTTTGACAGTAGCGGATGAAGGAAACATTACAAGGGCTGCAGATATCCTTCATGTTACCCAGCCGACCTTAAGCCGTCAGCTTATGGAACTGGAAGATGAGCTGGGAACGGCGCTGCTGATCCGGGGGAAGCGTTCTGTGACTTTAACAGACGAAGGATTTCTGTTTAAACAGCAGGCGGAAATGATCGTAGAGCTCTCGGACAAGCTGGAACATACATTTAAAGATCAGAAGGATGTCGTCTGTGGAACAATCCGGATTGGCGCGTCAGAAGCGGTAGGCTGCCGGGCGCTGGCGGCTTACATGAAAGAATTCCGTGAGAAATACCCGGATGTCCAGTTCGATCTTTATAATGGGATGGCGGATAATATTAAGGAAATGCTTGAACGTGGCCTGCTTGACCTGGGACTCGTGCTGGAACCGGTCGACACCGCAAAATTCGAATATGTGAGGCTCCCCCAGAAAGAAACCTGGGGACTCCTTTTAAGGAAGGATCACGAACTTGCAGAAAAAGAAACCATAAACGTGGAGGAGATCAGACCGTATCCGCTGATCATGCCGGGAAGAGAGAAGGCCAAAAATGAGGTCCTTCACTGGATGCAGTGCGAGGAAAGGCATCTGAACATTCCGGCCTGTTACAATCTTCTTTCCAACGCCGCATTGCTGGTAGAGGCCGGGATGGGATGTGCAGTCTGTCTGGACGGCGCCTTATCCATACATGCGGATCCCGATCTTTGCTTTCGACAGCTCCTTCCGGAGCATACGACAAGAAGTGTGATCCTGTGGAAGAAAAACCATCTGTTTTCTCAGGCGGCTTCACTTTTTGTACAGACGATACAGGAACATTAAAAATGGCTGTGGCATCAGTTATAACGCTGGTGCCACAGCTGTTTTTAATATACGGAGAACGTATCATTTTGCATAGAAGACAGGTATTAGACAGTGGGAACGGAAGAACTTTATAATGGGGACAGGAAAAGAGAGAGTCTTGAATAGAAAGAGGTCAAAGAACATGACGGAATTAGAAAAGAAACAGTCAGGGGAGTTTTATGATACGCGGGATGCTCAGATCCGTACCGCTCATAACAGGGCAAAAGAACTGATGAAAAGATACAATGACATCCCGGCTTCAGAAGCAGAAGAAAGGGAGATGCTGCTTCGGACCATGCTGGGCAGTTTCGGAGAAAACTGCCGGATAAACCAGCCTTTTTACATCGATTATGGAACAAATATTTATCTTGGAGATAATGCCTTTATAAATCTGAATTGTACGCTGTTGGATACCGGAGAGATCACAATAGGGGAGAGCACGCTGCTGGGGCCTGACGTAAAAATATACACGGCCGTCCATGAAACAAAGTGGACAGAACGCTTCTGGTTTCAGGAAGACAAGGCGGTTGCGATCAAAACAAGAACAGAACCGGTGCATATCGGGAAATACGTGTGGATCGGCGGCGGGACAGTGATCCTTCCAGGCGTGACGATCGGAGATTATGCAGTGATCGGAGCCGGAAGCGTAGTAACAAATTCAATACCCGAGAAAGCAGTCGCTTTTGGAAATCCCTGCCATGTACATCGTTATTTAGATGCCACTGAAAAATAAAAAGTTGAGGATGATTGAATAAATGAGAGAAAATATTTTGATCGTGTACTATTCTTATTCAGGAAAAACCCGCAGGATTGCAGAAGAATCGATACCTACTGCGTTCATAAATTTGTCACTCCTTAAGATTATTGCAATGGATAAGTGCCAGTTTTACTCATTGCCTATTCAATCTACTGTGGTGTGACACGAATGCGTCTACGACGATTCAACCTGCATAAAACGAACGCTGCGAATGAGGAGCTGGTTATCAGTCTGTTTTACGGACGCGAAGTCCAAGAAAGGAAGCCGATATACCAATTGCTCCACCATTATACAGCTTAGCAAAAGTGCGAAGAGGATATCACAAATCATTGTTTTGATGATTCGGTGGTATCCTCTTTGTGGATTTCAGAATTTGTTTCTCAGTTTTCGGTATTCTCTCGGTGAATATCC